>JAPYSW010000060.1 GCA_029936395.1 Candidatus Poseidoniia archaeon | reverse complement strand
AAGTCAATAACCTTAGTTTCATCAAAGTCTTTCTTTATAGCAAATACAAATTTAGGAATAATATAACATCTATAATCAATCATCAAGGAATTGGCTAAGCCCATTACTGACATGTAGCTGTTTTTCCCACCAGCCGCACATAGAAAACCAAAATTCTTATCATAAAGTTTCTTTCCGCCTAGTTCTACTATGTTTTTAGCTCCTGAACTCACATTGAAGTTGTAAATTGGTATTGCCATAATAATTCCGCTAGCTTTATCTATCTTTTTTCTCAAATTTATGACTTCAGGTAAATCATAACATTTGTCCCCATCACACATAGGCAATGGGTTTTCTTGAAGATCAAAGAACTCGAATTCTTCTTCATGGAATGATTCTCTTAGAAAATTAGCCATTTTACGACTATTACTTGAAGGGCGTAAACTTGTACTAATTATTAGATAACTCAAGCTTCAGTTTCAAATAATGGCGGGTAAACATAATTTGGATCTTTGTCGCCATCATATTGTACTACGTAAACTCCACTTACCATTTCTGAGATGTAAATATACCCTCTAGGGTCATATTGTAAGCCCCAATCAAAAGGAATCATACAAGAGGCCCAACAGTCAGCCATGTCATATCCTAATTCTTCAGTAGCATTATCCATCCAATCAGGTCCATGAGGTAAATAGTAACCTAATGTGTCAGTAGTTCCCAATTGGTCTATTGCTTGCCATCCTTGGTCAGGAGCTACGATTCCATCTTTCCAAGTAATAGTTTCCCATATTCTATCATGACCTGTTATCCAAGTTCCTGCGTGATAATGTGTCCAATATACATTACCATTAGTTCCAGTATCGCCATTGTGTGGTGAATAAATATAAATATTTGGAATGTAATGGTGTTCATGTTCACTACCATCTTCTCTGACGCCTTTACCAGGTAATTTCCATTCTGAAACTAAGAATGGTTTTGCAGGATCAGTGGTGTCAATAGTTCTGACATATCCTGTATGATTGTCATTTTGTCCATATTCAGGTGCAATTAGAGTATAATGTCTCCAGTTTACTCCATAAGTGGGATCATCAGGTCCTGTACCACATGAACTTGGCCATTCAGACTCATCCACATATTCAGATACTCCATTACAAATTAGATGATCATAAGGCACTGCATAGTGAATCCAGCCATTTCCTTCTAATTTTGAAGTCCATTCTTCGGCAGACATTCCAGCATGTCCTCCTCCTTCAGGTCCATACCATCCACTTGAATCAGTCGGACATCCCAACCATCTTCCAACTTCATTGTTTTGAGGCCACGTTAGACCATTAGGGTCAGGTACTGGTGGTGGATTAGAAATATCCAATATTCTTAGTCCAGCATCCCAATACGAAATGTAAAGTAAAATTTGATTGGTAATAGGGTGTCTGTGCACTACATTATCATGGTTGAAAACAGTTCCTCCACAGGTTGTGGCAGGATCAGGAGAATAACCTCCCCATCGAATAATTTCTTTGGATTCATTTTCACCTTCACCAGGTATAAATGACTCTAATCCATCCGGTGCATAGAAAACTTGAGTTCCTTTGTACAATCCGGCGCCATTAATTTCAGGATACGGATCTGCACCAAATAAGAAAACCTCACAGTCATCATTGTTTGTATCTGGTATTTCTACATCACAATAAACATGAATATCTTGGTTATGAAAACCAGCAGGAGGATTATTCCATTCAGCTCTCTTAACTGGATGTGATTTGTCGCTAACGTCTATTAAATCCAATCTGTTCAAACCACTATTAGCATCATCATCATTAGGAATAGGATCTATTTCAGAGTTTGTTAACTCATGATTTATCAAAACCCAGTTATTATCAGAAGTTACTTTGATATCAATAATTCTTGCAACTTCAGCATAATATGTTGAAAGTAGCACAATATTGTTTGGCTCACTAATATCCAATATTTCGAATTGGTTATAGCTTGAAACATAAGCAAAACATCCACCCAATCCATCACTATTATCGCAACCTTCTAGAAAATTCCCTTCAATAGCTATTTCAGAATTATCTCCCGGAGTTGGTGCTACATTTTTGAATTCAGGTTTACAAGGTCTACCTGCAGTATTATCTAATTCAGCAGGTGGTTTGACATTTCCATCACAATTTAAATTATGATAGTCAATCAAAGTAATATTATCAGTTTGTAAAAAATGTTGCATTATATTGTCATGTTGATGATTTTCATCTTGTCCTGTACAATTCAAACAATTTTCAACTTCAGTAATAGGGTCTATCCAAGCTTCTAAAATATTGTTAATATCATTAGAATCTTCACTATTATAATATGCAAGTGCAGCCATACCTGACACGCTCAATAAGAGAACAATTCCTATACTCAGTAATTTTTCTTGACTAATATCCATTAAGTAACCTCTTTCCAGTTAGCAACAAGATAGATTAATATAGTTTTTTAATCTTGAATAATAGCAAAAGGCATTGTAGTATTCGAGGTTCCGTATATTTGTCCATTACTATGAATTCCTATGATTCCGATTTCAACATCTTTAGGTAGTAATTTGACACCCCAATTCATTGCTTCCTCTATATTTTGAGAATATTGATATACTCGATAACACATTAATTGCTCAGTAATCACTTCTCCAACTCCTGTAGCTAATATTCCAATATTTTTATCACAATAGAAACCAGAACCCCACAGTGGAGTATCTCCGACTCTACCTACTGGTCTTCCGCTAACTCCTCCTGTCGATGAAGCTACAGCAATATCGCCGTTAGATGATTGAGTTACAGCACCCACCGTGTCTCCTGTCCAGCTTTTCTTCGATCCTTCAACTTTAGTCCTTTTGAAGCCTTTTTCTAATGCAAATTTAATTGCACCTTCACCGGCAAGCATTGTTACAAATTCATCCAATAATTCTCTTGCGACTAGCACTGGATTTTTGAAGTCCTGAAGGTTAGTAATGGATCCGATTCTTCCATCACTTGTAGCTACAGCAGCATCATTTTGAACACGACCATCATCTCGTAGACAACTTCCAGTTCCAGCATTAAATCTAAAGTCATCTTCCATTACTATAGTTGCAGCTGTAGCTGCCAGTAATGCATTATCCGTTTCTTTTAGAATTTTCCAGCCTTCTTCAGCAGCTTTATCGACGCCATCTTGGACTTTAGGAGTATGCCCTGCACCTCCATGACAGATAATTTTCATTTTAGAGTTATACCGGTTTGACTTAATACCGGTTTCCTCTCCGCTAAACATGGAAGAGGCAGTTTCACCCGTCACATCAATACCAACCTTAAGGCAGTTAGCAATGCCTAAGGATACCAATGCATTGGGAACTATTTTTGGAGGGGTTATTCTTAGTCAGATTGATCAAGCTGCAGCGATTGAGGCTCACAAGTATCACAAAGGTGCAGTAGTAACAGTTGCAATGGATGAGATAGAATTCAAACAACCCGTTTTTGTCGGGGACGTCGTTTCATATTATGCTAAAACTCATAAATTGGGAAGGACTTCTGTAACAATTGATGTTCATGTTTTTGCTCAACGTCAGTTTGCAGAAGATGGAGATTTTATTGCAGTTACTGAAGCAAGAGCAGTAATGGTTGCCGTTGATGAGAATAATAAACCGACTGCTTTGAATAAGTAATGTTATTGTGTTGTTCTTTGGTGGGTCTAACTTATATCCTCCAAAGGCTCTAGAGGAGTGTGGCAGAAGAGAAAGAACAGTGGCAAGAGTACTGGGTTTGTGAAGGATGTAGTAAAGAATTCAAAAGCGAATCAGAAACGATAGAACACGAAAAAAGCTGTCAGCAATATCTTGAATCTAAAA
>JAPYSW010000059.1 GCA_029936395.1 Candidatus Poseidoniia archaeon | reverse complement strand
TGGTGCTCCCGCCGGGATTTGAACCCGGGTGCTCGGCTCGAGAAGCCGAAATGATGGGCCGGACTACACTACAGGAGCTACTTTGGCCTTGAACAGTCGAACTTAATAATTATCGTCAAGCCATTTGGCAGTTTCAAGAATAGCTTTTCTACTGGTATATTGAGGAGCCCATCCATGAGATTTCATTGCTTTAATCTCTAATCTCATTTTCTTTACATCTCCCTTCCATCCTCTTCCGCCATCAACACCGCCTGTAAATTTGTAACCAACGTCTTTCAATTTCATAGCCTTACAAACTTCATCTGCTAAAGTTACAACATCAATTGCATCTTTTGAACCAACATTTAAGGCAACAAATTCGCCTTCATCACACAGTTCACCTGGGTTTTTTGCTAAAACTGCAGAAATGCAATCTTCAACATGGAAGTATGATTTGTGTTGTGTACCATCCCCTAAGATTTCCAAGACTTCTGGTTCTGCTTTCAATTTATGAACAAAATCATAGGTCACTCCATGATTGCTTCTTGGTCCAACACAATTTGCAAATCGATATGAAACTCCTCTAAATCCTTCTTCTTTACAGTAAGTTTCTATTAATTTTTCTGCATCTAATTTACTAGATCCGTAAGCTGAAATTGGTTGAAGAGGAGCATTTTCAGGAGTAGGAATCTTTTCAGCATCTCCGTAAACTGTAGATGTTGAAGTGAATACGATTCTATCACATCCTGTTCGCTTCATTGCCTTAAGAACTTTTTCGGTAACATCAACATTTTGTTCTTGCATGACTTCAGGTTTTGTAATTCCTAATTGAACTTCAGGGTTAGCTGCTAAATGATACACAATCTTTGCACCTCTTAGATATTCATCAAAATCATCTTTCAATAAATCCACATCAATTAATGTAATTTCTTCAATCGAATCGTATAAAAATTCTAATTCGCCGGAAGAGAAATTATCCAAGACAACAACATGTTCATCACGTTTAACGAGTCTATCTACCAAATGTGAACCGATAAATCCGGCCCCACCTGTTACGATTACTCTACGCTTAGCTCCACCCTCTGGCATCGCAACTAGAACTCCCGAATCCAATTCCAGAGGTGTGTTTTCATCAACAAAATCATATTTTTCATCTGTAAAAGTGCCTACAATAGAACCCATAAAATCGCCAGTTGTCTTTGTAATCGTTTTCCCTGTATCTCCAGCCACTTTGAGAACTGTTCCTCCTGCTGCGCCAACCATCCCACCAGCAGCAGTTAGTGGGGCACCAATCAATCCTTCTTTGTGTAAACCTAAAGATTGAGTAACATCTTCTAAATTGATGTCATCCCAATGTTGATACATGAAGTAGATAGCTATCAAGAGACCTGTGAATAGAACTGCTACAGCTACCTGTATCGGTGCTAAGACTGCCAAGACACCTAAACCATACACAATCGAAGCGGAGAGTAAGAGTGAGCCGCAAATAGCTCCTATTGAAACTGCAGCTAAATTTTTATTTGGAGAAATACCAATGGCCCTTCCAAGAATGGTACCTCCAACGGCCCCTGAACCTTGGAATGGGAACATAACAAATGCAATAATACCTGTAACCGAAGCACGTTCTAACCAAGGAAGTGAAGTCAACATAGCTTTTCCTTTTTCTTGAATTCTGGTAATTCCACTCCCAATAAATGGGATTTTCTTTGCTAAATCGAAATTCCAAGTTAAGAAAACACCTACTGCAATATCAACAAATGCCGTAGCGATTGCAAGAACCCAAGGATCTAAACCTAAAGCAATACCTCCGGGTATTACAGTTCCTTTTCCGAATGGAGGAACAAAATAAACAACCATTAATCGGCTTAGATTTAAGAAATCTTTTTGCGACATGGTAATGTACATCACAGAGAAAAATCCTGCAGTCATCAAGAATGGAGAAAAGAACTTGAAAAGCCCCATAATAGTAGCCTTTCCACCAATTGCATAAACAAGGATGCCGAAACCTAAAAATGTAATTGCATTGAACAAAATATTCCACCATATTGTAGTCTTGATATCTACATTATCAATAGTAATATATTCGTGATTTAAATTTAAAGAGAAATTCGTCGATTGTGAAAGTCTAAAACCTTCGCCCTTAATATCTCCTTCAAGCCACCCTCCTGAGGCTCCAGCAACACCGGCACCTATACCGTCCAATCCAATCCCTGCCTCGTCACATTGAAAACAAACAATTTCACCAAAATGAAGTTGTGCACCAACCGGATATTGACTAACGACATCTCCCGGAACTCTAATTTCGATTTTACCAAGTTTGATCATTGTAAAATCAAAATTTGCTGTGTTTGGTGCATCTATATTATTTTTTATATTTGAATCGTATAGAATAAAGTCATTAATATCTAATGACCGAAAAATTACAATGTCCATAGAACTTCTTTGAAAAATTCCATTTTCTAATGAAGAATACGACCATTTGGAAGCGCGAATGTGTGTTTTATCAAACTTAGTATTATTAAATGTTGTTTCTTTAACTAAAAAGCGTTCGAATTCACTACTTTCAAATCTACTAGAATCAATAGATACATTACTGAAAAGAACTTCGTTAAATGAACTATTTGAAAAAACTGATTTTGTAAAAGTCGAATTGTAGAATGAAACTTGATTAAACGTACAGTCAACAAAGAAAGTGTCGGTAAAGTTTACATTGTAAAAAAGAATATTTTCAAAAATAACATCAGTAAAAACTGCAGCCGATACATTTTCATTTTCAAAGTAAATTCCCAAAGCCGTAATTTCGTTCGTTTCTTCATCTACTTCAGGGGCATACTTTTCGCCACTTGCAAAATTAATATCCAATTCACTTTCATTAAATTCACTACTAACAAGAGATGGAAAGAGATAATCGGCAGTCTGTGATTGTAATTTTGTATAAAAATTTGTTTCAATGATGCCTAAATCCTTATGAATAACGGGATATTTTTCACACAATTCTGGTTTGAATAAGGTTGTCTCGCTACAGTCATCTAAGACTCCAAAATATTCTATTTCAGTAATAACTCCTTCAATTTTAATAGAATCATCTGGAGAATAATTTGGGTACATCCCACCTAGATCCCGACTTAATTCATCGTCGCTTTCGGTAAAAGCATACCAGTACCCTGTTTTTTCTTGTCCGGCCAATTCCTGTGCCCATCCTGAAAAACTAGCTCCAATCAGAGTGATAAAGAGTCCGAGGACCATTAAATGTCTTGGAGCTTCTTTTATTTTACTAACAAATGCCCATAAAGCATCGATAACTGCATCAATCTCATCTCTTTCTCTCTGAGATACTACTAATTTACCTTCCTTTGTAGACGGTGTTTTTGCTTTAGAAGTTTTAGGTTTCGCACGAGATTTTGGCTTTTCTATAGGATTTTCAGGAACAACTTCTTCCTTTTTAGTTTTTTTTCTTGCCATTTTAAATCGTTTGAACTCTTAACCGGATAATCCCCGACTAATAAATAATATGTTTGGTTAGCCACCTGATGCAACTAAAATTATGCGAATAGGCATGTCTGGGAGCTTCGAAATTAAGGGAATGGGGCGCATTTTTTCTTCATCTGTAACTACCAATAAACCATCAGGATGTAATTTTAATCTATTTACAAGATCTGAGGCAGTGGAGCCTTTAGGCAAATCTATTTTCTGCACATCATCATCAATTGTAACTTGCCATTGCATAAATCTTCATTGAAGAGTGTAGGAAAAATAGTTACCGTGAACATTAAGACCTAACATATCTGGACAGATTTGTAGCCAGGGTCGCATAGCCCGGTATTGCGGTGGCCTCGAAAGCCACTGGGAGCAATCCCTCGGGAGTTCAAAT
>JAPYSW010000021.1 GCA_029936395.1 Candidatus Poseidoniia archaeon | reverse complement strand
TGAGACTTGGGCATCCACCAATTCACCAACGGAGGAGACAACGGAGAAAGATTTTACAGTCCCCATTTCCTCATCTATTCCTGAATTCTCAACCATTATGATGCCTGTCGCTTCTGTTCTTTTAATCGTCGGAAATAGAATAAGAAACAAGAAAACTATACAACAATAGTTTTTTGAACCCAAATTATACAATACATCTATGGGAAAAGATTCAATCACCCTGAAAGTTGCCGAAGCTCTACAAGATGAAGTAGGTTACGGAAGAGGTAGATTAGATACTGAGACTAGAAATGAATTGGGATTGTCTATTGGTGACATAGTAGAAATACATGGCAGAAGAAGAGACCCTACTGTTGCAATCGTTTGGAGAGCAAGAACTGAAGACGAAGGCAAAGGAATTATTAGAGTTGACGGATTAATTAGAAATAATGCTAAAGTAAATCTAGGTGATAAAGTTGAAGTTAAAAAAGCTCAAATTAAACCAGCCCAGAAGGTGGTTCTAGCACCTATGATGGACCAATCTGGTCGTGTTCAATTTGGACCTGGTATTGAAGAAGTTATTCTAAGGGGTTTGAATCGTAGACCGCTAACAAAAGGAGATGTGGTTATTGTCCCTGGTTTGACTCTAATGGGTGGAAGATTACCTTTCGCAGTAACGCTAGTACAACCTAAAGGTATCATTCAAATTCAAGCTGACACCGTTATTCAAGTCCATGAAGATCCAGTAAAAGAAGAAGAATTGACAACGACTGGAATTGCTTATGAAGATATTGGTGGATTAAAAGAAGAAATTAAGAAAGTGCGTGAGATGATTGAATTACCACTTAAACATCCTGAACTTTTTGATGCTTTAGGAATAGACCCTCCAAAAGGTGTTCTGTTGTATGGACCACCTGGAACGGGTAAAACGTTACTTGCAAAAGCTGTAGCAAATGAATCTGGAGCTAATTTCTTGTCTATTCAAGGCCCTGAAATCATGAATAAATACTATGGTGAATCTGAAGCTCACTTACGGCAGAAATTTGAAGAAGCTGAAACAAACTCACCATCTATTATTTTTATTGATGAAATAGATTCTATCGCATCTAAACGAGATGAAACGCAAGGAGAAGTAGAAAGACGTGTTGTAGCTCAATTATTGACATTAATGGATGGTTTACAATCCAGAGGACAAGTCATAGTTATTGCAGCTACAAACAGACCTGATGCAATTGACCAGGCACTTAGAAGACCTGGCAGATTTGATCGGGAGATTGAAATTGGAATACCTGATGCTGAAGGTCGAAAAGAAGTTTTACAAGTCCATACCCGAGGTATGCCAATCAAAAGAAATAAGAATGGCCAATGGAAAGAACTCGTTCATTTTGCAAATATAACTCATGGATTTGTTGGAGCTGATTTAGCTGCTTTAGCTAGAGAAGCGGCAATGAGTGCTCTAAGAAGATATTTACCAGAAATTGACCTAGATGAACCTATACCTCCAAAACTACTTCAAGAAATGGAAGTCACAAATAATGACTTTAAAGAGGCACTAAAAGATGTTGAACCCTCGGCACTTCGTGAAATTATGGTTGAAATTCCTAAAGTAAGATGGAGTGAAGTAGGTGGTCTTGAAGAAGCTAAACAAAAGTTAAAAGAGACTGTGGAATGGCCATTAACTAATCCTGAGGGATTCCAACGTTTAGGAATTACACCTCCACGTGGAATGGTACTATATGGACCTCCAGGTACTGGAAAAACGCTACTCGCTAAAGCCATAGCTACCGAATCCGTAGCAAATTTTATAGCAATCAAAGGTCCTGAAGTAATGTCGAAATGGGTTGGAGAATCTGAAAAGAAGCTGAGAGAAGTATTCAGAAAGGCCAAACAAGTTTCACCATGTATTATATTCTTAGATGAATTAGACGCATTAGCTCCAGTAAGGGGAGGTGGCAGTGAAAATAATGTTTCGGACAGACTTGTAGATCAATTACTAACAAGTATGGACGGCTTAGAAAATTTAGAAGGCGTCGTAATTATTGGAGCAACCAATAGACCTGAGATTATAGACCCTGCATTACTACGGCCTGGCAGATTCGATAGAATGATTCTTATTGGTGAGCCAGATGAAGAAGCTAGAAGGCACATCCTTAAGATACATACTGCAAATATGCCACTAAAAGGTGTGAAGTTAGATGAACTAGCAACGAAAATGAAAGGATATACAGGTGCAGATATCGAAGGAGTTGTTAGAGAGGCTGCAATTTTAGCCCTTAGAGAAGATGCAAAAGCAACAAAAGTAAGTCAAAAGCATTTTGATGAAGCTCTTGAAGAAGTTTCACCTTCAGTAACTGAAGATACTGTCAAATACTATGCAGAACTAGGGAAAAAGTTAAGATCTCGAACTAGGCGTAAAGAAAGACGTAGTGAAGATGATCTTTACATTTAATATGGAAATAAGACTATCCGACCTCCGTGATAAGCAAGTAACAACTGTTTCAGGTGAGCGATTAGGATATATTACCAACGTTATCCTTGATTCAACATCAGGAGAGTTAAAAACTCTTGTAATTTCATCTGATGGAGATATACCTGATGGGTACAAAGTTGATTCAGAGAACATGTTAAATATTCCTTTTGAAACGGTCCGTTCAGTCAAAGACATGGTAATGGTGAAAATATGAATTTAGAAAACATGCCCGATCAGCAAAAAATTACTGCAGGATTTTATTATTCTCTAATTCCTTTAGCGATAGCTTTTTGGATTGGATGGGGACTGAAATTTAATGTTTGGTGGGATATTGGATTATATGCGGTTTTGATTGTAATGATAGGTTTTGGCCTTATAGGTGGCTTTGTTTATAGTAAACAAGACTAACTATACCTCCCACAATCTTATATAGCGTATCAAAATCGAAAATTAATTTATATTGACTGCTAATTATTAGAGTCAAACTTAAGGAGAAAAAAATGGACGTCACAATATTGTGGATTGTAGCATGGGTAGCCGCTCTTGCTTTTGCTTTCTGGAAACTCAAATGGGTAGAAAGCCAAAGTCAAGGAACTGATGAAATAGCAAAAATTGCAGGACATATTCGTAGTGGGGCTATGGCCTTCCTGAATCGAGAATATCGAGTACTAAGTGTTTTTGTTGTCATTGTAGCTGTATTATTATTTTTAGGATATAATTCAAAAGGTCAAGGTATGATTGCTTTAGCTTTTGTTTTCGGTGCAATATGTTCTGCTTTAGCAGGATTCATTGGAATGTGGGCAGCCACAGCATCCAATAGTCGAACTACAAATGCTGCAAGAACCAGTCTCAATGATGCCTTAATTGTAGCATTTTCAGGAGGAACGGTTATGGGTATGTGTGTCGCCGGTTTAGGTGTAATGGGACTTTCATTACTTTACATCGGTTTAGAAGGAAGTTACAGTAATTTAGAAGATAGACTTTCAGTAATGGCTGGGTTCTCACTTGGTGCATCCTCTATAGCCTTGTTTGCAAGAGTTGGTGGTGGAATTTATACAAAAGCCGCAGACGTAGGGGCTGACTTAGTTGGTAAAGTCGAAGCTGGAATCCCTGAAGATGACCCTCGTAACCCCGCTACAATAGCTGATAACGTCGGAGACAATGTTGGAGATGTTGCAGGAATGGGGGCCGATTTATTCGAATCTTTCGTAGGAGTTATAATTGGAATAATGGTTTTAGCTGCAGCCCAGGGTTCAGATAGTCTTGTTGAGTTACCATTAACATTGGCTGCTGTAGGTATTTTTGTATCTATTATTGGAACATTTTTAGTACGAACTGAAGAAGGTGGAAATCCACAAACCGCATTGAATAGAGGACACTTCGGAGCTTCAGCCATGATGCTTGTTGCGTCGTATTTCATAATTGACTATCTCAGCACTAACGGCTCCTATGTATGGAGCGAAACTGTAAGCTATAGTGTAATGGATTTATTTCTTGCAACATGTGTCGGTTTAGCATCAGGTATTCTAATTGGACTCTTTGCTGAATATTATACTTCAGATGAAAGTGCACCAGTAAGAGAAATTGCCAAGGCTTCTGAAACGGGATCTGCTACGAATATTATTTCAGGTCTAGGAAATGGGATGATTTCAACGGCCCTTCCTGTTATTACAATTGCCTTAGCAATGTTATTTGCATTTGAATTTGCTGGACTTTATGGTATAGGTATCGCAGCACTAGGTATGTTAGCTACAATTGGAATACAACTTGCAGTGGATGCATACGGACCAATTGCAGATAATGCAGGTGGTATAGCTGAAATGACTGGTTTAGAACCAATAGTAAGAGAACGCACAGACAAATTAGATGCAGTCGGAAACACAACTGCCGCAATTGGGAAAGGATTTGCAATCGGCTCAGCGGCATTAACTGCCCTAGTTCTTTTCGCTGCATTTACTGTAAAAGCAGGCATTGATGAAGTTGACATCCTAAATCCTAAGGTTTTAGCTGGATTATTCATTGGTGGTATGTTACCATTCTTATTTGCGGCATTTTCTATGAAAGCAGTTGGAGAGGCGGCCTTTGAAATGATTGAAGAAGTAAGAAGGCAATTTCGAGAAATTGAAGGACTATTGGAAGGTAAAGCAGAGGCTGACTTTGCAAGATGCGTGGATATTTCTACGCAAGCTGCAATTAAGAAAATGGTAGCACCGGGATTATTGGCAGTTTCAACCCCAGTTATATTCGCAATTATTCTTCCAGCCACATCACTCATAACTAAGATGGAAGGGATGGAAATGCTAGCTGGAGTTCTTACGGGAGTTACAGTTTGTGGTGTTTTGATGGCCATATTCATGTCTAATGCTGGTGGAGCTTGGGATAATGCCAAAAAACATATTGAAGGTGGTGCACATGGTGGTAAAGGATCCGATTCACACAAAGCTGCAGTAGTAGGAGACACCGTAGGTGATCCATTCAAGGATACGGCTGGACCAAGTTTGAATATCTTAATCAAATTGATGTCTGTTGTTAGTCTCGTACTAGCTGGACTTTGAGAAGTTCGTTTATAGAGGGCCCCACTGGAGAAAATAATGTACTACTTACACACCAGAAATGACATGGTCCGAATCCCACCAGATAGGTTGGATGAGGATGTAGGTAAAGTCACTATGGAGTTAGCCCACCAAGCTTTCGAAGGAAGAATGGGACCTGACCAGAAATTAGTCGTTCTAATTACTAATCTTGAGCTTACTGGAGATAGTCGTGTTGTTCATGGCGATGGTGCTGTTTATCAACCTGTCAAAATGGATATGCTATTATTCGATGTTAAGATACAAGAAGTAATCGAAGGAGTGGTAGACCAAATAACCGAATATGGTGCTTTTGTAAGATTTGGCCCCTTGGACGGTTTATTACATGTTTCTCAAGTACAAGATGATCACATCAATACTGATGTTGGAAATCAAAGATTAATAGGTAAGGAAACTAAAAGAGAACTAAAAGTTGGAGATAAAGTAAGAGCTCGTGTTGTTACCATGTCTCTGAATGAAATATCACCTAGAGAATCAAAAATTGGTTTAACTATGAGACAACCAGGCCTTGGAAAGCATGAATGGATTATTGAAGATCAAAATAAAGCCTCTGCTGGCGGTGAGTAATGAGTGATTTTGCATGCAAAGAATGTCATTTACTACTTCAAGAGAATAACTGTCCACGTTGTGTAGATTCTGAAATTTCAAGAGAATGGCAAGGATTTGTAGAAGTTTTAAATCCTGAGAAATCTGAAATAGCTAAAGAGATGGGCATTAAAACACCAGGTCGTTATGCCCTTCGCGTACGCTAAATGTATATTTTAAAGTCTGAAATGGCTTATGAGCTTAAAGATACAGAGCATGAAATATATGTGGATGCCCCTGAATTTCTAAAAAAATCTGATTACATTGCTACAGTTGGAGATATTTGTACTATTAAAATATTTGAGCAAATAAGAGAACCAAATTTAGCTATTGTTGATTTAAAAACTAAACGAAATACACTATTAAATTCTAAACAATTAGAAATAATAAAAAATATAGGTATACATAATATCGAAGTAGAGAATCCGGCAGGCACCATATCTAAGTCTCTTTGGAAAGCTATAAAATCGACTTTTTCAAAGAAGAAGAATACTAAAATAATTACTAAAGGGGAAGAGGATTTAGCCACATTGGCAGTAATAAGTATGGCTCCCGAAGGGGCGAAGGTAATTTATGGGATGCCCGACAGAGGTATGGTAGTTGTTGATGTAAATCAGCAAACAAAGAAGAGGGCCAACAACTTTCTAAAACGTATGTTGGTTTGATAAAATGGAATTGGAAATAAAAGAAAATAACGACAATCCGCTTCTCCAGAGAAAGGAGATAAAATTAGTGATTAATCACGAAAATGATTCTACACCTAAGAGAAATCAAGTTATAAGAGATTTATCAGAGCAATTAAAAGCAAAGAAAGAGCTTATCATAATTGATCATTTAAAAAACAAATATGGTAAAACTGAAACCCAAGGTTATGCTAAAGTTTATTCAAATATTGAAGCTTTGAAGGCAATTGAAACTAAGCCATCTATGGCTAGACATGCAAATCTTGCTTCAGAGCCTAAGCAAACTAAGAAACCAGCTGAAGAAAAACCTAAGGAAGAGGCTAAATAATGAAAAAAATAGAACAATATGAAATTTCAGACGGTAAGATTACAAGAAAGAGACAATTCTGTCCTGAAGATTCTTGCGGAGCTGGTGTATTTTTGGCAGACCACAAAGATAGAGTCTCTTGTGGAAAATGCGGATATACCAAATTCAAATCTGATAACTAATTTAACCAGCTAATAATTGATTCTCGAAATATCAAGACAAAAATTAGCGAACCTAATGCTACCATAAACTGAGATATTATCACACACATCTTGAACAAACGAACCCGTTTATCGGGATCTTCCATTTGTTCAACTAACCAATCCATTAATTTTTGATACGCTTAAGACCAAATATACTTTCTCTTTCCAGCTCTTCTAACCTAAATGAAATATATTTTGCAATCTCTTCTAAGTTTGGTATTACCTTAAATTCTAAAGCATTTACTCTTCTCTTAGTAGACTCAATCTCATCTAAAATCTTTTTCATGGTAGTCTCGCCTTCTGCCGCCAATATAATCATCTCAGATAATTTTTCAAAAGCATGAACGGCCTCATCAACACGAATCGAAGTACCTATCAAACCATAACCTCTATCTTCTAAAGATTTTTCTACAGATGTAACTTTAACGGAAGGAACAACAACACCCATTATGTTCTTGGAAGATAATTCAACCTCTGGTGGCTTATTCAAACAATTAGCAGCAGATTCTAAAGCCGTTTTACCCTCTGCAGCTACAGCTATGGATAACTTCTCCATGGCCGATATATACAAGGCAGACAATTGATTTCGTAAATCTTTAACTTTTGGTAGAAGTTCAAAAAACTCCATAATCAAACCATCTCTTTTCATCTTTAGAAGTTTGTATCCTCTCTTAGAGAGCTTAATTTTACGCCTTGTTTCAATAAGCTCCATGCGAGTTGGCTTGACGTCTGCTATACTCATTTACTTATTTCTTCCTGTATGCGGGATGGTATTTTTCTAATGTCTTACGATCAATTCTCGTAAGGGCTGATTCTGGTAACTTACTTAGCATGTCCCAACCAATTTCAAGTGTATCTTCGATTGTACGGTTTTCTTCACGCCCTTGAGTAACAAACCTCTCTTCAAACTCATCGGCAAACTCTAGTAACTTTTGATCTCTTTCAGAAAGAGCTTCTTTACCTACAATGGCTACTAAACCACGTAAATCATTACCTTCTGCATAACCGGCATAAAGTTGATCACTAACTTGTTTATGATCTTCTCTTGTCTTCTCATCACCAATACCTGCATTCATTAAACGAGATAAGGAAGGTAAAACAAAATTAGGTGGGTAGATTCCCTTACGATGCAAGTCCCTTGAAACCACAATTTGTCCTTCAGTAATATAACCAGTCAAATCAGGAATTGGGTGAGTAATATCGTCACCTGGCATTGTCAAAATAGGAATCTGAGTTACAGAACCTGATTTACCCTTTATCAATCCAGCACGTTCGTATAACTGAGCCAAATCAGTATACATGTAACCGGGATAACCACGCCTTCCTGGAACCTCTTCACGAGCTGCCCCAATTTGACGAAGTGCCTCACAATAATTAGTCATATCTGTAAGTATAACAAGAACATCATATCCTTTTTCAAAAGCCAAATATTCTGCAGTTGTAAGTGCCATTCGTGGAGTTATCAATCTTTCAACGGCAGGATCACTAGCTAAATTCATGAAAACTGCAGCTCTACTCAAAGCTCCAGTTCGCTCGAAATCGGCCATGAAATACTGAGCTTCTTCATCTGTGATACCCATTGCACAGAAAACTACTGCAAAATCTCGATCAGTACCCAGAGTTTGAGCCTGACGTGCAATCTGTAATGATATGTCATTATGCGGAAGGCCAGCTCCTGAGAAAATAGGTAATTTCTGACCCATAACCAAAGTATTTAATCCATCAATAGTTGATATCCCTGTTTGGATAAATTCTAATGGTGAAGCTCTTGAATATGGATTAATTGCAGCCCCAATAATTTCTTGCCTTTTTTCAGGGATAATTGGAGCTCCACCATCTATAGGTTCTCCAGCCCCACTCATTATTCTTCCTAACATATCTTTTGAAAGATTAATCTTAATTGTTTCACCTAAGAATTTAACACCTGATTGTTTATCAATACCTGAAGTTCCTTCAAAAACCTGAACAACTACAATATCATGTGAAGTATCAAGCACTTGCCCACGTTTGGTAGTTCCATCCGGAAGTGATATGTGTACAAGCTCCCCAAAAGAAACGGGTTCTGTCTTCTCAACAAAGACTAAAGGCCCAGATATCTCTCTAATTGTTTTATATTCTTTCTGCATCTATGCTTCCTCCATTAATTTAGTAAAGTTCTCAACTAGTACCTTGTCATATTTTTCTAGAAGTTCGACCATATTAGCCTCGAATTTTGATCTACCTATATCCTCAAGGATTGGAAGGCCAATTACTTTCTCAAACTCTACTCCACTGTTCATTGCTTTTTCAGCCAGATCTTTGTAATGAAGTATGATTCCTAAAAATTTGGATTGACTGGATATTTCACAATACGTATCTACATCATGGAAAGCATTCTGTTGCAAGTAGAATTCACGTAACATTCGTCCTACTTCAAGAGTCAACTGCTGATCTTCAGGCAACGAATCAGAGCCAACTAGCTGAACAATTTCTTGTAGTTTAGCTTCTTCTGTTAAAACAGCCATTGCTACTTTGATACTATCATTCCATTCTTCACCTGCATTCTTCGAATACCAATCTTCAAGACTGCGATTATAGAGTGAATAACTATTCAACCAATTGATTGCAGGAAAATGCCTCTTTTGGGCTAATTTAGAATCAAGAGCCCAGAAAACTTTCACGATCCTCAAAGTATTCTGTGTAACTGGTTCAGAGAAATCCCCACCCGCTGGAGAAACTGCACCAATTACCGTTACTGAACCTGTGTCATTATTCATAGTCTGAACACGACCTGCACGCTCATAGAATTCCGATAATCTAGCGGCCAAATATGCCGGATATCCTTCTTCACCGGGCATTTCTTCAAGACGTGAAGAAATTTCACGCATAGCTTCAGCCCAACGTGATGTCGAATCAGCCATCATGGCAACATCATAACCTTGATCACGGTAATACTCAGCTAATGTAATTCCGGTATAAACTGAAGCTTCACGTGCCGCTACAGGCATATTAGAAGTATTTGCAATCAATATTGTTTTATCCATTAAAGGTCCACCTGTTTTTGGGTCTTTTAAATGAGGGAAGTCAGTTAAAACTTCAGTCATTTCATTACCTCTTTCACCACAACCAACATAGACCACAATCTGAGCATCTGACCACTTAGCTAATGTTTGTTGAGTAACCGTTTTACCAGTTCCGAAACCACCCGGAATTGCCGCAGTACCGCCCTTAGCTAAAGGAAAAAGACCGTCTAATGTTCTAGTACCTGTGATTAACGGAATATCTGGCCTAAATTTCTTATTATATGGTCTTGGAACTCTTACTGGCCAAAGATGCATTAATTTCAAATCAGTTCCATCGTCCAATTTACCTATCATATCATCCACTGTATACGTACCTTTCTTGAGTTCCATAACCTTTCCTGAGGATAGTGGAGGGACTAAAATTTTATGAGAAATAGTCGGAGTTTCCTGAACAGTACCAAGCATTTGTCCGCCGTTAACGGTTTCGCCAACTTTAATGGTAGGAATGAAATCCCATTTCTTGGTATGATCTAAACCAGGAGCTGTGACTCCTCTCTCAATATAATCTCCCATTTTTTCCTGCAGTACAGGTAATGGCCTTTGAATACCATCATAAATCGATGTGAGAAGGCCAGGACCTAACTCAACGGATAGTGGTTCCCCTGTATTCTCAACAGGTTCTCCAGGTCTGACTCCAGACGTATCTTCATACACCTGAATTGTAACATCATCATTTTCAAGACCAATGACCTCACCCATCAATTTTTCGTGGCCTACTAGTACCACATCATACATACGAGGTGAAACACCTCGAGCCGTTACAACCGGCCCTGACACTCTATATATTTCTCCTTTTACTTCCATAGGTCAACTCCTACTGCTGTTTTGATACGATCTCTAAGACCTTCATCAACTTCAGCTCCGATGGCTATTACCGTCGGTTTTACACTATTACTTAACTTCTTACGTAAAGAAGCCTCTAACTCTTTCCAATCCTCATCGTGTATAACAAGAACTCCAATCTCTTTATCTTTTAATGCAATTTGAATTGCATCATCAACGGGTACTTCTTCACTAACATTGAACCACTTCTCAATGCCTACCAATCTAAAACCAATTGTAAATAAATCATTTCCAACAACTCCGATCTCCATTTTACACCACCACCAATTCCTCTATTTTCTCATTGGAAAGACCAATCTGTTTACCACGGACAATTGCTCTCAGGTTACGAACTTCTCTTTCCTTTTTTAATAAATAGTCAAGAACCGGTAAAATTGATAATGGATAAAGATAAGAGAATCTTTTTGAACGAGTAGCTATAAATTCATCTAAAGCATGTACACAAGAATTTAAGTCAGGTTCATCGCCTTTGATATAAGGTAAAATATAATCCTGGAATTTAGATCCTTCTAACATATTAGATAAATCGGATAGAGTTTGTACTGAAGACAGTAAATCCACTTTCAGTGTACCTCCATTGATTAAAAGCTCCTTATGACCCTTTATACCTCTGTGACGCATACGCAATACGGTTTTTAAATTTGCAATGTCTAACTCCAATTGAATGAAATTATGATAAACTTCAGCCTCTGGACCTCCCGAAGGTAAATTATCTACCAAATCGTTATAATATGTTAAATCTAAAGCATCTTCTAAAGGTTGAAGACTATCAGTACTACGTCCTTCACTTGCTTTTCTAAGTGTTGGATAATAGCTAGTCCCTTCTAACCTAGTAATAGTTTCCTCAATAGATTTAGAATCATACAACCTACCATACAATTCTTTATCTGAATTATTAAGTGGACAAACAAGCCTTTCTATATCTTCAGGAGACATATTCTGATTTATTCCCCTCAATATATTCTTTAAATTTCGAACTCGATATTTCTCTGCATAAATAGTCAGTATCTTACGAAGCTGGCCAGTGCTAAAGCTAAGAAAATCGCCGATATTTTCTGCCAAGTTATCAACTAAGGCAGTTTCAATTAAATCAGCACCACTCAACTTTGAACCATAACGATCTATTTCTCTACGATATTCCAAATCTTGAATATATCTAGCTATCTCAGATAATTCAAGATTCAAAAGCTGATTATAAGCTTCTGGAGGAAGTAAGCGTGAGCGCCTAGAACGGGCTCTTGTAGCTACGTAAGCATAATTGCTCATTTAGTTGAACAATACCTCACTGACTAAGGATAAATTATCTTGCCAAGCTCTTTCCACTAAAGTTACAAATCTAAAATCTAGCCTAAAGTTTCCTGATTCGATAATAAAACCGATCTCATCAATGTTTCCACCATGGGATAATTTACTTATTTCTTTAAAGATTGAGCTGTCCTTCTTACGGCAAAATAATTTACCATCGTTAGGAACGCCTTCTAAAAGATTAGAGTATATTTTCTTCAAATCTTTTGAATTCAGATTCTCCAATTTCGACATTGCTGTGTCCTTAGTAGACAAAAGTAATTCTTTTTGAATTTCTAATTGGTTTCGTTTAACTTCTAATTCTGCAGAGGGAATCTCTTGCTGCCTCAATTGTTCAATTTTTCTAGACGAATCAGCCATAATTGAATCTACAACGCTTTTGGCTTCACTTGAAGCTTCTTTCATCTTAGTCTCTACATTATCAACTGTTTCTTTGCGAATTGCTGCTGCATTCTCTAGGCCAGTCTCTTCGACTTGCTTGAGAATTTCCTCAAGACCCATTCTAAGCGCCCATTACGAATATGAGCAAAGCTGAAATAACCAAACCAAAGATAACAACTGTTTCTGGAATAGCTGTGAAAATTAAGCCATTTGTGAAATTCTTATCATCTTCTGCGACCGCACCAACTGCAGCTGAACCAATGTTGCTCTGAGCTAAGCCAGTTCCAATACCGGCTAGTCCAACAGCTAGGCCTGCTCCGATAGCAATGTATCCTTTAGCACTCCATTTTGCTGCTTCTACTGTGTTTATGTTGTCGTCCGCTTGAGTTGCCTCACCATCTGTCGTGGTTGATTCATCTGCTGCGGATACTGCTGGCATTGCCAACAATGCTACGAAAAGCATTGCTGCCAAAAGGTATAGGTTGTTGTTCATGGTTGTACCTCGTTTTCTGTTGTATACTTTCGATTATAACCGAAAGGATCGTAAAGTGTGCCTCCTCCTTGCACGAATTTAGTAAAGAACTCGACATATTGCAATCTTAGCGAATTTATGCCGGTCCCGATTATTCCAAGTGTAAACACAGTTAAGTGCCCTATTAATAAAATTGAAATTGAAACGATTGCCATTATTCCTTCTAATCCTATTAAATTAAAAGCTATAAAATTTACTGTAAAAGCCAATCCATAGTCACTAAGGCCGATAGCCCCAATACGTGCATAAGAAATAACATTAGAGAATACAGTAGGAAATTCTAAAATTCCAACAATACCCTCACCCAAAACTGCAAGAGTTAAACCAATTAATAATACCATGAATCCTAAAAGCTTAGCGAATTCAGGCAATAAACCGACTACTGAAACTAGAGCAATAACTCCACCCCAGAGAATTAAAAGAAATGACATCTTGGAGTATAACGCATGCTTCAAGTTATGGTGTCTCAACTCATTAATGAAACCAAGGACAAAACCTAATGATACATGGATAAAACCAATAACTACCGAAGATAAAAGCATTAATTGTGCACCATATGGACTGAATTTATGTATTGGCAATTGCCAAGGCGGATGTGGATTATCAATCAATGGAACATTAAATGTGGGTCCAAAGTGTTCACCAAAAACAAATGAAGTGAAACCCAGATAATCATTTCCAATAATATAAAATGTTTGGCCAAACGCTTCTGCAAAAATGAAAGTTCCGAAGAAAAGAGTCCACATACCGGCCATTCTAAGAATTTTACCAAGAGCTGCTATTTCGGTAGAATAACTAAATTTAGTTATTATGAACTGGCCAAATAAAATGTAGGCCAAACCATAGCCCGCATCACCGACCATTAGGCCAAAAAATAAAGGATAGGTCAAAAATATAATTGCAGTAGGTTCAAATTCCCAATGCTTAGGAGTACTATAGAGTTTAGTAAATAATTCAAAAGGTTTCATAATTTCTGGATTATCTAATTTAATAGGAGGTTCGGCCGCACTTTCCTCACCAACTTCATAATAAATGTCTAAATTCTGTAAAGCTTGCTGGAGGTCAGAAACTGAAGTTGTAGGTACCCAACCATCCAAAACAAACATGTTTTCGGTTGTGGCTAACTTAAGAGGCAAACTGGATTTCTCAGATAGAGCCGAATAATGCTCTTCACATGCCACTAACCAATCACCATGCCTAGTGGATATTGCTTGAACCTCATGATCTATGGCTTCTTTCTCACTACTTAACTTTGAAAGATTAGATTCCATTTGTGATTTAACAGTTGAAGGCATACCTGAAACTAAAGGTACCTCTATTGAACGAAATCCTTGATCTAATAAAAGACGCTCAACTTCTTCAGAAGAGTTCAAAGATGCAAAAGCTACAGTTACATCATTAGATTGAATAATTTCAACATCTTTCATATTATTTAATTTACTCAAATCAGAATCATCGGGAAGATTGCCTGCAAAAACTTGCATACTTGAATAACCACTTAATAAATCTAAATCTAAATCTATACCTTCAAAATAATCTACTTGTTCTAATTGAGATGATAACTCTTCAATTTGCCTATCGAAATCTCTTTGTTTATCATTTAATTTATGAGCTTGAGAAGCAATATCATCAATTTCCTTAATCTCTTTCTCGAGATCTGAAACCAATTTTGGTCTTGTCGAAGGATTAGGAGACACCTCTAATAACTTAATAACTGAACGTATTTTTACTAATAATTCCGATGTCTGAGCACCATAATTTAATGAAGAACCTATCTTAAATCCCTCATCTTCATTGTTATAATCAATTAAATGAATTAATTGATGCTTATCTAATAAATTAGATAAATCTGATAAATTCTGTTTATGACCACTTATGGTCATCCGCGACATTTTTTCAGACTTAAGCATTAAGCTAAACTCTCCAAAAAGGTATCTACAAATTTTTGTGAAGCCTTATCTATTCTATCTTCACCCTTAGATTTCATTCTTAAATTGTCTTTTTTACCTTTTTTAAGGATTTCAGTTTTCTGCCCATTTATTTCTTCCATAGCCTCATTTATTTCTTTTTTAGACTTTTTATCTGCTAATTCCCTTTCTTTCGAAATTAATTCTTCACGGTCTAGAGGTATCCGGTTGTTAGCTGAGATTTGCTCTTGTTCAGCCTTTACGACCTCAGTACTAGCAGACGCTTCAGCATGCTTAATCTTTTCCAATAAATCGGTTCGGGACATGGCTAAAATAAATATTGTATTTGCAGGGTAATAGGTCTATAAAAGAATACGGCCAGAAATAAGCACTTCTAAACATTGTATTGATAGCATGTAATATTAAATTCCCTACTCTGGTAGCGAAGCCTCGGGCCCGTAGCTTAGCCTGGTTGGAGCACCCGGCTGATAACCGGGAGGCCACCGGTTCAAATCCGGTCGGGCCCACCAAAGAATTGTTTCAACTTGCTACGATTATCCTCATCAATTGCGATTTTTTCACCTAACTTATAATTGATCATTACAACAACACTTTCTGCATTTGCCACGATATTTTCCCCATTAGCCTTACTATATAGTTCATGTGAAATGCCAAACGAAGTGTTACCAATACTTGTAACTCTAGTCTTTACAGTAATTAAATCAGGATATTGAACCGGTATTCTATAATTCATATTAAAATTAGCAAGAATAGGGCCCATACCTTCTTCAGATAGGATATCTTCCATCTTTAAAGATTTTAAATCCCAAACTTTACGAAATAATTCAACCCTAGATGTCTCACACCATTTCAAATAAATTATATTATTTACATGGCCAAAGTCATCCATATCTCCCCAAAGAACTGGAATCTCAGTAACTATCGGCCAATTATTCACACTATACCTGAGAATTTACTTACGCTATTAAAACCTTCATCGGGCATAGACATAATTGTCTTAGATCCCGAAGAAATAGATATTGCCCTGAATAATGTTTCAGGCAATATTCTTTCGAAAAAGAAGCGCCCAATAATTATCTTATGTTGATAAAAATCGTCCTTATCCTTCCTAGAAAAAGCTACTTTCAGCATTAGTAACCACATATAACCCATGGCAACTATTCCAAATTGTTTAAGATAATCTGTTGCTCCAGCTCCTATTTCATAAGGATTAGAAAAGCCTTTTTGAGCCATAAATAAGGTTGTTTTTTGCAGCCCCTTTAATGCTTTCTCAAAAGGCACAATGAATTCTTTCATATTTAAATCTTCTTTATTTGCATCAATAAAGGCTAGTGCAGGATGGAAAAATCGCCTCAATAGTCTACCCATGTTTTTAGGCATCTTTCGCCCAGCTAAATCTAACGCTTGAATTCCATTAGATCCTTCCCATATAGGTGCAATACGAACATCTCGAGAAAACTGTTCCATGCCAAACTCTTTGATATATCCGTGACCTCCGTGAATCTGTAGCATATCATAACTAATTTCAACTCCAAATTCTGTTAAAAGTGATTTGATGATTGGAGTCATTAATTCGACTAAATCATTATTTTCTTTGCGAATTTTCTCATTGGGATCTTTAACTGATTTATCAATGGCTAAAGCAGTCCAACAAGACAACATACGACCGGCATCAATCAAAGCTTTTGATCGTAAGAGCATACGCCTAACATCAGGATGGACTATCAAAGGATCTGCTTCTTCATCTGGGTTCTTAGGTCCTTTTAAATCTCTACCTTGTAATCTATCTTTAGCATAAGCCAACCCATTCTGATAAGAAATTTCAGATATGCCAAGACCTTGTAATCCAACCGAGATTCTTTCATGGTTCATCATAGAAAACATTGCTGAAAGGCCCTTATGTTGCTCTCCAACTAAATACCCAGTTGCATCTTCAAAATTAAGAACACAAGTAGCTGAACCATGAATTCCCATTTTTTCCTCAATAGACATACATTTGACACCATTTCTATCACCCAAACTGTTGTCCTTGTTAACTAAAAATTTAGGAACTAAGAAAAGACTAATTCCCTTTACTCCCTTAGGTGCATTCGGAAGTCTGGCCAATACCAAATGTATTATATTTTCAGACAAATCATGCTCCCCAGCTGAAATAAAAATCTTTTCTCCACAGATTATGTATTTATCATCTTCTACCGGTTCTGCCTTAGTTCGAATCAAACCTAAATCAGTCCCACAATGCGCTTCTGTTAAGCACATAGTTCCAAACCATCTCCCAGCTAAAAATTCAGGAAGATATGTGTCTTTCAATTCTTTACTACCGTGATTGTTTATGCAATGATAGGCTCCTTTAGTAAGCCCCATGTAAATTCCTAAAGACATATTAGTAGAACAAGATACTTCATCTGAAAAAACACTAATTGGAGTAGGAAACTCCATACCTCCATATTTTTGATGACCAAAAAGGGAGGTTAGTCCAGCCTCAATAACTACCTCTGAAGCTCGTTTCATACTAGAGGGTAAAGTTACATTTCCATTTTCAAACTTAGCCCCTATTTCGTCAGAATCTTTATTTGATGAAAGCCAGACTTCTTCTGCAAGTGTTGAAAATTGGTTCGATATCATTTCTACTGTTTCCCATGTAGCTTCTTCAAAACCTTCATAACCTTTTATTTGTTTTTCAAAATCTAAAACCTCTCGTAAGATAAATTCATATTCTCTCTTTGGTGCTTTATATTGTACCATAACTAATTCCTCAACGGTTTTCCTGTAGTAAGCATAGACTCTATTCTATCCATAGTTTTCTCTGTTTTCATCAAAGCTATTATTCCCTCTTTTTCCATTTCTAAAATTTTATCATCTGAAACAGTCTCAGTAGGATCCGTGTCCCCTCCCGTTAAAATATAGGCTAAATAGTCAGTTACAGTTACATCATGAGGAGTTGCATGTCCTGCTTTCTCTAAATCTTTCACAGCAAGATCCAAAGTAGCTTTGCCTGAAGGCCCTGGTAAACTATGGTCGTTTGGTAGTGGTGCTTTGTAATCTTTAATCAAATCTAAACATTTTTGTTTCGCATCATGTAATAAACGTGATCTATTCATAGTAATGCCATCGTTAGAATTTAGGAATTTTAATGATTGAGCTTCCTGAGCGCTTGTAGCAACCTTAGCAGTCCCTATATTTTGAAATATTTTTACTATAGATGCCATCGGTCCTTTCGGCTGATTGGGGTCATTATTCCATCGTGTAATCATCTCTTTACAACCCCCCCAGGCTGGAACCAAACCGACACCTACTTCTACTAAACCAATATAACTTTCAGAATGTGCTTGAATTGAATCACAAGCTAATAGAACTTCACAACCTCCACCAATTGCTAATCCTGATGATGCTCCAACAACCGGGAAGTTTCCATGTTTTAACATCATAAAGGTTATTTGGCCATCAAACACAAATTTTTCAGCTTCATTCCAAGCCCCAACATTAGCTACAAAGCTAGATAGACCTAAGTTTGCACCAGCCGAAAAATTCGAACCATCATTCCCAATCACTAACCCTTTGAAATCACCATTTTCACAAAAAGATGAAGCTTCACTCAAAACTTCCATTATTAATGGATCTATAGCATTCATTTTACTATGGAATTCAGCCAATAATATCTCATCACCCATATTCCATAAACTTGCTGATGAATTACCAAATATTGGTTTTTGGCCTCTCTTAATGTCTTTTACGCTTAAGTGACCTTCTAAATTATTTATTTTACTATAACTTCCATCAATATTGAAATACAAGCTTACATCATCATTATCATCATAAAAATTCTTATCTCCAACTTTTGTTAATAAATCAGGGACTTCAATATCTTCCTCAATAAGCCTAGAAACAAACCATGAAGGCCCTAAATCATCTATCATTTGGAATGGACCTTTTTTCCAGAGAAAACCATTCTTCATTGCATTATCTATATTTACTATATTCTCTGTAATTTCGGGAACTAAAGAAGCGGCGTAGCTAAGTGTTTTGGAAAGGACTTTCCAAGCATACCTACCTCCTTTATCATCAAACTCAACCAATGCTCGAAGGCCTTTCTTTGCAACGCCAATACTTTCTAAACTTGACTTAGTTGAAGTGTAATATTCACCTGTTTTGAGATTTCGACTTTCCTTAACCTTATTTCCATTATTGCTATTTATACGATAGAATCCACCCTTGCCCTTGCGTCCAGTATATCCTGACTCAACCATTTCTTTCAATAATAAATCAATACCTAACTTTGATTGTTCTTCGACTCCTAAATTATACTTATCATTATCTGGTAAATTACGTGACAAACTTTCAGTCACATGTGGGATTAAATCTAATCCAACAACATCTCCTAATGCAAAAACTCCAGTTTTAGGAGCTCCAATTGGCCTTCCCATAATCGCATCAGCTTCCTCAACAGTAAGGTCTGCCTTGAAAGCTTCAACCATTGCTGTGAGTGACCAAAACATTCCAATCCGATTACCAATAAAACCAGGTGTATCATTACAAATCACAACTTCCTTACCTAATTTGACATCGCAGAATTCAATAATTGTTTCTAATTTCTCATTATCTACTTCTTCACTCGCTACAAGCTCTAATAAGCGTAAATATCTTGGTGGATTGAAAAAATGAGTAATAAAAAAATCTTGCCTAAATGAACTTGACATACCTTCAATCAATTGATTTCTAGGTATCGTTGAAGTATTTGAAGTAACAATAGAAGTTTTTTTACGGAATTTTTCAATTATTCTGAAAACATTGTGTTTTATTTCTAACTTTTCAAGAACGACCTCAATGATTAAATCTGAATCGCTAATTAAATCTAAATTATCTTCTAAATTACCTGTAGTTATCAAATCTGCATTATCTGGGTGCATTAACTGTGAAGGGCTACCCAGTTTCACAGGTTTCAACATTTTAGAGATAGCAGACTTAGAGATAACGTTTCGATCCTCAGCCCCATCTGGAACAATATCTAACATAGTTACAGGAAGCCCTGCATTGGCAACTTGGGCCGCAATACCGCTTCCCATAAGCCCAGCCCCAATTACTGTAACCTTTTCTATTTTCATCCCTATTACGCTCTCTCAATTACTGTAGCACAACCTTGACCGCCTCCAACACACATTGTTGCAAGAGCATAACGTCCACCTTCTGTTTGAAGTAAAGAAGCTGCTTTACCAGTAATTCTAGCACCGCTAGCACCCAATGGATGTCCTAAGGCTATAGCTCCGCCATGAATATTTAATTTGGACATATCTACTCCTAATTCTTTTATACAAGCTAAACTTTGAGCTGCGAAAGCTTCATTCATTTCTATAATATCTATATCTTTAAGATCTAAACCAGCTCTTTTTAACGCCTTCATGGAAGAAATTACAGGACCTATTCCCATTATTTCAGGGCTGCAACCTGAAATTGCCATTCCTCGTATGTAAGCCATAATATCTAAATTATTTGATTTAGCATAATCTTCCGAACAAACTATGACTGCCGAAGCTCCATCTGTCAACGGTGATGAGGTCCCTGCTGTTACTACCCCTTCTTTATCAAAAGCAGGTTTTAACTCAGCCATAGACTCTAAATTTGTTTTAGGACGAATGCAGCCATCCACTTTGATATTATCTATAGCAACTATTTCATCATCTAGTTTACCCTTAGTTTGAGCCTCAAAGGCTTTTTGATGACTTTTGAGAGCCATCTCTTCCTGCTCCAAACGAGAGATTGAATATTTCTTAGCTAAATTTTCAGCTGTATGCCCCATTCCTATGTAGGCATCCATATCTACCAAACTAGGATTTAACATTGGATTGAATCCAGGCATAGGTACTCTTGTCATAGATTCCACGCCACCTGCAATAAACAGATTACCAGAACCAGATATTATGGAACTGGCAGCTTGATGAATCGCCTGCATTGAAGAAGCACAAAATCGATTAACTGTAACACCACCAACACTCATTGGCAATCCGGAAAGAAAGACGACATTCCTAGCTAGATTCATTCCCTGTTCACCCTCTGGAAAAGCACAACCTAATACTAAATCTTCTACATCTTCAGTATTAATACCTGATTTTTGAATTAATTCCTTAATAATGGCCCCTGCTAAATCATCGGGTCTTATTTTACTTAATTCACCTTTATTAGCTTGTGTAAAAGCTGAACGTGCATAACCACATATTACTACATTGTTCATCATTCTAATATAAACTATTACTATATAAAAGTAATTAATTTTGTTAAATTTATGAAACATTTATATACTTATGCTTCAATTTAGGAGTATGGAAAGGTTAACACAAACTGAAAAACTAATTTCAGAAAAGCAAATCAGAATCCTGAAACAGTTAGGATTAACCGAAGACGAAGCAAAAATATATCATGTTCTACTTGTCTCAAAAGAATCTACTGTTGGTAAAATAAGTAGATTTATAAATTTTTCAAGAGCAAAAATCTACGGAATAATTGACAATTTACTATCTGAAGGAATAGTGCTTGAAGGGAATAAGCATCCAAAAACTTACACCCCTGTAGACCCTTCACAAATTTCAGAAAGAAAATTAAGAGAGGTTGAAGAAGCCTCAAAATCGGTTCTATCAGAACTATCACCATTATACCAATCTAGACCTATTGATTATTTAGAAACTGTAACAGTTAAAGATATGGAAATCTTTTCTCAAGTTATTTCAATGTGTGAAAGGGCAGATACCTCTATAGACCTAATCGCATCAATTTTACCTTCTGAAATGCCTAGAAATGTTTGTAGAGCTTTTTCAGATGCTAGTACTAGAGGTGTAAAAGTAAGAATGTTATTTCCTAAAAAAGGAACTAATTTAGATCTATCACGTCTGAAAGGCTATTTTGAAGTTAGATTAACCAACACTATGCCTGCGGCAGGAATTATATTAGTTGATGAAAAAGAATTTTGTGTTGGAGGTTTAGATGTTCCTGATTCAATGAATACTCTGCTTGGAATGTGGATGAATCAATCTGAACTTGCCAGTCTGGCAAAACTAATTTTCAATAATATTTACGAGAATTCTGAAATATATGATAGTTAAGGACGAGCCATAATCAATAAAGAATCAACGCCCATATATTTTGCAATCAATACCGATATTATTAGACCTATTATAAAATATATCAATCTAAAAAATCCAAATCTGAGAACTAATCTTGTCAAAAAACCAATAGTTGAAACATTATCTCTCGGTTCAGCATCTGCATT
>JAPYSW010000020.1 GCA_029936395.1 Candidatus Poseidoniia archaeon | reverse complement strand
CCCTCAGCAACTTCATGAGCATTAGAAGCATCTACAGTTTTACCACATTTTCCTTTTTCGATAAGTTTTTCGACCAGATATCCTTTTGAGGTCAGAACAGGTATTCCCATTAACATATATTCAAAAATCTTTGTTGCTATTGCCCTGTCATAACGAGCTTGATTCTGTAAAAGGCATAATCCGATTGAAGCCTCAGAAAAAATTGGAGCCAAATCACGATAGTTAACCCAGCCTAACCAATTTATATTCAAATTATTTTTCTTATCAAAATCATGAGCCCATTTTTCTAACCTTGAATCATAAAATCCACCCGCAATAGTTAGAGAGATATCAACTTCTTTTTTCACGATATTAAAAGCTTCTAACATGATTATTGCTCCCCTTTTACGAGTGAGACCTCCGACATATAGCAAATTTGGTTTATCCTTTGAAGTTTTAATCAGTTCAGGAAAATCAATTATTGTTGGATAATTAGGAATAACTGTAACTTTTCCAAATTTCCCTAATTGTCTTCCTAATAAGTTGTCAACAGTTACAATATGATCTACTCTTGGACTTGCTATTTTTATAACAATTTCAGTTAGAGCTGCGGCCAAATTCCCCTGTAATTCTTTTTTCATGGGAACTAAATATTCATGGCAGTCCCAAATAACTGGTTTTCTTGTAATTGTTTTTAAAACTAGGCTATAAACTAATGGATCTAATTCATGACAATAAAATAAATCATAATTTCCTTTCAGCGCTTGTTTGATTAATCTATAAGCCACAATACCTGGCGGTCCTTCTTTAGAAAAGCATCTGATTTTAACATCTTCTAAAATCCGTATTTCCGTCGATGTATGTGGTGTCAAAATTTCGATAGTATGGCCTGCATTCTTCATACTGACAACCTCTTTGTAGACTCTTTGATCAAAAGGATTAAAAAATTCTCTATCACAAATTATTGCAATATTTACCACATCACCCTATGGCGGCAGTTCTAAAACCTGTTCATTCCTGTAATATTTGTGAAAGTACTCATGGTAGCCCCTTCAGTGAGGGTTCCAGACACTTTAGGACAGACCTTACATCAGTTAGCTTTGGCTAATGGTCTTGCTAAAAAAGGTATAGAAGTCACATTGTTATGCAGATATGATAAAGAGAAAATAGATATTTCACGTTTTAATTCAAATCTAAACTTTGTAACAATAGTTAATCCCGGAATACCTTTTGAAAGAATAATATTTACCAGACATGCTTATCAAAAAGTTAAATCAGAAATAAGTAAAGGTGATTTTGATATAGTTCATGATAGAGGTTATATTTTTGCAGGTTCAGGAGTACAAGCTGCTTCTGAAATGGGGGTTAAATCTATTCTTCAGGTAGATGACAATTGGATGAGATCGGAATTATCTGCCACAAAAATAGCTAAATTTTGGCCTTATAATAAATCCGCAATTCATTCATGTCGACAGCAGATAGAATTAGCTGATGGGGGTTTTACCGTGAGTTCGATTCTTAGAGATCAAATATCAGAGTGGAATTCAAAAGCTAAAGAATTTTCAGTTATACAAAATGGATACGAAGATGATTTGTTTAATCTTAAAAGCAAACCTTTAGGAATTAAAGATAAATTAGGTATTAAGAATAAAATGGCAGTTTTTGTAGGGGCTTTAGGGCCATGGCACGGTACAGATGAATTAGTAGAGGTTGCTAAATCTAATTCATCTATAGATGTAGTTGTAGCAGGTGGTGGCTATGGTCATAATTTACCTAAGTTAGATAATTTACATCATATTGGGAGATTGGAAAGGGATGAGGTCCCTGGTTTATTGTTAGAAGCAGATGTTGGTTTGGCACCTTATCCAAATATAGATTATGGCTTTTCACCATTAAAAATTTATGAATATATGGGTTGTAAATTGCCAGTCGTTGCTACATTGTTGCCTTCTGTTAGGGAAGCAACACAAGGTCATGCCCTGTTAGTGCGCCCCGGTCAAATGGCAGATGCAATATCTAAAATATTACCTAATGAGAAGTTGTTAGAAGATATGGCAGAATCAGCATATATTTTTGCAACCAAGCAAAGAACCTGGGCCCAGACTATAGAAAAAACAATTAAACTTTATGAGGATACTTTATGAGTTTTGTACCAGGTCATATTAGTTTAACATTTTCAATTTGGCCAAATAAGGATCCATTAGCTATGGGTTCAATAGGTATGGGTGTTGTTCTTCCTCAGGGAGTACATTGTGCTGTTGTAAAAGAAGAATCTGATACTGACGAGAATATAATAATTAGAAAAGGTAAACGAATAGAAGATCTAGTTACTTTAAGAGCAATAGAATTACTTGGATTTAATAATAAAGGGTTGACAATATATCTTAGACATGATTTACCCTTAGGTTCAGGTTTTGGAATATCGGGAGCTTCAGCATTAGCTGCATGTTTAGAATTAGAAAAAGATTTGGATTTGTGTGTTAAAGCAGCCCATCAGGCTGAAATTGAATTTAAAACTGGTTTAGGTGACGTTATAGCAATTGCAACATCACTTAAGAATCATATTTTCCCATCTATAGTTGTTCGCCATGAACCGGGTTATGGCGGTAAAACGAATTTTTATCCTATAAATGAAGATTTTATAGTTTGTATTTCTGGGTTGGGTAGAGATACTTCGGAAATAATATCAAATACGGAGTGGATTGAAATAATAAATTCAGCAGCTTTAGGTATTCAATTTGATGACATTACAATACGTTCAGCAATAAAGGCAGGTCGTTATTTTACTGAAAAATCAGGTTTAATGAATAAGAATATTTCAGAAATATTTAATAATACTCCAATAGGTTCAGTATCTACAGTTGCTCATCTTGGTACTTCAATAATTGCGATATCTGATGACTTAACAAAACTTAGTGAATCATTAGGAGAATTTGGAGAAGTTAGAAAATATTAAGTTACTGGATTTGCTACTTTTCTAGAAAGATTAGTTTGAGGTAAAAGCTTAGTCAGATTCTTTAGAAGACCTTCTTTTCTAGGCCCTGCTACAAGTATATTGTCCAAAACATCTTTCAACGTTGAAACTGGAATAATAGTTATCATATCTTTATATTTTGATTCTATAAGAACATCTTGCATGTTCATAGCTGGTATGAGTACTTTTGTCACTCCCGATTCAGCCGCTGCTTCAATCTTAGCAGTAACACCTCCAACAGGTAGAACTTGCCCTCTAACACTCAATGATCCCGTTAATGCTACAGTTTGGTCTACTTCAGCATTTTCTAAAGCTGAAATAACTGCAGTGGCAATTGAGACAGATGCAGAATCACCTTCTACTCCTTCATATGTACCTATAAATTGGACATGAATGTCGTATTTAGATATGTCTTCTCCAGTATATTTTTTTATTAGTGCAGATACATTTTCAACAGCTTCTTTAGCGATTTCTCCTAATTTTCCCGTTGCTATAATTCGTCCTGCATTTTTAGATTGGGACGGTGTAACCTCAGCTACGATTGGCATCATAATTCCAGCCATTTCCGACATGCCTGAATTTGCACCCATTACTGCTAAACCGTTTACCATTCCAATTTCCGAACCTTCAATAGAATACATTTCGTAGTCTTTACGACGTTCGACGTAACGATCAGCAATTTGCTGTTCAAGTGGTTTTGCAATTGTTTTAGCTTTGATAATGTGTGCAGCAGTTACCATCTCATCTCCAAGTTCTCTTGCAATATCTCCAGCAACTCTAACTAACCCACCTAATTCTCGTAGTCTTAAACTTAGGTGATTTTGTCTTCCGGCTCTACGTTGAGCTTCATGTATTATTTCCCCAACAGCTTCTTTAGATAAATGGCCTATTTTCTCATCTTTTGATACTTCTTGAGCAATAAATCTAACTAGTTTTTCCCTGTTTTCTTGTGAATCAGGAATTGTAGAATTCATAAATATTTCATATCCATAGCCTCTGATTCGGCTTCTAAGTGCTGGGTGCATACCTTGAATTGCATCTAAGTTTCCAGCTGCCACTAAAACGAAGTTACAAGGCACTGGTTCAGTTTTAGTCATAGCACCAGCCGAGCGCTCAGATTGACCCGATATTGAGAATTCACCTTCTTGAATTGCAGTTAATAGTGATTGTTGAGATTCAATTCTTAATAAATTCATTTCATCAATATACAATACTCCCTTGTGAGCCTTGTGAATTGCACCAGCTTCTACACGTTCATGCGCAGGGGTTTCAAGTCCACCCGATTGGAATGGGTCATGCCTTACATCTCCTAGAAGTGCTCCAGCATGTGTTCCAGTTGCATCAATAAAAGGAGCATTCATGTCCTTATCATGTAGTATCAGTCCTTTTGGTACATTAGCATTATCATTGCGTTGGTTAGTATACCTCATCGCCATGAAAACAAATGCAGCAGCAATCAAACTATAGAATACAATCATAGGATTATTAAAGCCAGAAGCTATGAACCAAAGAACACCAAACATAATTATTACTCCAACAATCATCATCTGGGATTTGGCTTTCTTTTCTTTTTCAATCATTGCCTGGGCTTTCTGTACTTGAACTATTTCTTTGCCTTTCCCAGCAGGAACAACACGAACTCTAGGTTCGTTGTTATCTTCATGGTTATTGTAAACTAAGACATCTTGTAATTCTTCTTTCGGTAAAAGCTCAGAAATTGAGCGCGCTAGCATAGATTTCCCGGTCCCTGGATCTCCAATAAGCATGACATGTCTTCTTTGTTCTGCTGCCTTTCTTATAATTTCAACACCATGTTTTTGACCAATTACTTGATCAATTAGCATCTTAGGGACTGCAATGTCTTCTGTAGAATCCATTTCTAGGTCTTTGACCCATTCACGTGGGTCTTGCAACAGTTTACTTTTTTTAGCCATTAGATACTTAGAATCAATGCCTATCGATATATAAGTTTCTAAGAATCACAGTTCAATGTTTGATAGACTTTCATCCTCATCTTCAATTTGAGGTATTTCTTTTAGAATAAATTTAGTTCCGTAATGTAGTATTCCACTTTCACTGTCTTCACCTAATTTTCTAAATACAGACTTTACTTTCATACCTGGTTTAACCGTTTTTGGTTCACAGTCAACGATTTGTGAAGTTAGTTTTGGCCCTTCATCTAGCTTTATGATAGCCATACAATATGGTCCAAACATTTCATATCCTGTTTGAGCTTGATGAACTACCGTACAATTGATAATTTCTCCAGTACCCTTGAATTGATAGTCTTCCATTGTTCCGATTGACTCTCGGCCAACATCAGGGTCGAAACTTCGTTTTGGAAAATGATATTTCTTAGTTAATTTACAATAGGATCCAATTAGATTATATCGAGTATCCAATTCTCTCCAGAATCTAGGTACTGACATTATTCACCCTCCAATATGTGTACAACTGCAGTAGCAGCAGTACCTCCATGGTTTTCAACCATTCCAATTTTCGCATTTTTAACTTGTCTATCTCCAGCCTCACCTCTAAGTTGTTGAACAATTTCTACTACTTGAGCAATTCCCGTCGCTCCAGGTGCATGTCCTCTAGCTTTCAGGCCTCCACTTGTATTAACTGGTATTTTTCCACCAATTTTTGTTTCACCCTCTAATATCTTGGCTCCAGCTTCCCCTCTTTTGAATATGCCTATTTCTTCTAAAGCAATAATTTCAGATATAGTAAAATTATCATGGACTTCGATTAGATCTAAATCACTTGGTTTCTTATTACAACTTTCGAATGCTCTTTTAGCAGCTATTCCAATTGCAGGCATCCGATTTAAATATTTGCGATGGTGCAAACTCAGAGTATCTGATGCTTGTCCAGATCCTATTATTTTAATTGCTTTTTTAGTGTATTTCGAAGATTTGTCAGAGGCGCAAAGAACCACTGCGGCAGCTCCATCACTATTTGGTGCACAATCAAGCATCCGTAATGGGCTTGATACCATTCCTGAATTTGAAACCGCTTCAGGGCTTAGTTTGAATGGAAATTGAGCCATAGGATTCATTGAGGCATGAAAGTGATTTTTTGATGAGACTGCGGACATCTCTTCTCTTGTAGTTCCATATTCATCAATATGACTTTGAGCAATCATTGCGTGTAGTGATGCAAATGTGGCTCCAGCCTTCGATTCCCATTGTTCATCAGATCCCATACTAACAGTATAAGATGATTCAGAATCACTGACATCAGTCATTTTTTCAGCACCACCAACAACTGCAATATCGATGAATCCGCCAGCTATAGCCATGTATGCTTGTCTTATCGCTAAACCTCCTGATGCAGACGCAGCTTCAACTCTAGTTGCAGGTACATGGTTATTAGTTAAGCCACAATAATCGGCCATTAGTGCGCTCACATGCTCTTGTTGTAATGTAGATCCTGCAGCCATGTTTCCTATATACAAAGCATCAATATCGGTACTTGTAATTCCTGCATCATTAATTGCAGATAATCCAGTTTCAAGACCCAATTGACGAAGTGATTTCTCCCACAGTTCACCAAATTTAGTTATTCCTATTCCAATTATACTTACGTCTCTCATTTGGTTACCCCCATATTCAATTTACCTCGGAATTTAGCATATGTTGCATAATTTACGATTTCCATTCTTGAAATCATACTTTCTACAGTTTCACTTCGATCAATATCCATAATTTCATCAGTTACAGTGATGTCAAAACCATCACTTCCAGCTCCAGAACCATATGCAACTGCAAGTATTCTATCACCTGGTTTAGCTATGTCTAATATTGCTGAAAGACCTAAAAATACAGCGCCAGAATAGGTATTTCCTATTTTTGGAGTTAATAATCCCGTCTCAAATTGTTCTTGTGTAAACCCTAATGATTTTGCCGCCCTTATTGGGAATTTCCCGTTCGGTTGATGGGTTACTATGTAATCATAGTCTTCAGGTTTTGTACCTGCTTTTTCCATGATTAGTACCCCACAGTTCATTACATGTTTGAAAAATGCAGGTTTACCTGTAAATCGGCCACCATGTCTTGGATACTTTTGCCCTTCTCTTCTCCAGAAATCAGGTGTGTCAGTAGTATAGGAAGTAGTATGATTGATATTTGCAATTACTTTTTCTCTTCCGATTATTAGTGCACCACCTCCGGCTGAAGCACTATATTCTAGGGCATCACCCGGTGCTCCCTGGGAGGTATCAACGCCAATAGCAATTCCATTTTTAATCTGTTTATGTCCAACCATTCCCAAACAGGTTTGAATGGCCGCAGTACCTGCTTTACAGGCAAATTCAAAATCTGCAGCAGTTAAATTAGGTGTAGCACGAATTGCTTCAGCGACAATTGTAGAAGTTGGTTTTACAGCATAGGGATGGGATTCTGAACCGGTGTATATAGCTTCAATATCATCTCCTGTAAGTTTAGCACGTTTCATTGCTTGACGTGTGGCTTCTACTGCGATAGTTATCACATCTTCATCTGGTCCAGGTACCGATTTTGAATATACATTTAGATTTTTAGCCCAAGCACTTCCATCTGCACCCCATACTGAAGCAATTTCTCCGGTTTCAATTTTGTATCCAGGTACATATGCTCCATAGCTTACAATTCCATTCATTTTTTCACCTATTTTAAATACCTCAGATTTTCAATAATTTCCTTTTCAGAAAGTTCAGTTTTAACGAGAACAATTCTTTCCATATCGGCTAGTTTAGGAGCTAATGGATCAACTGTTTTTGGTCTAATATAAACAACCACCCTTGGTTTAACTGGATGCGCTCTTACAGCAATCATTGGTGATCGACCATAATGTACTCCTGAAAAGAATACGGCCCTTTCATTTGACCAACCATACATCTCACCAAATGCATTAAATGTAGTAATAGCCTTTAGTGAATCAACCATTGTGTAACCATAGATTGGTCTCTCAGTGAGTTCTTTATTTCCTGCTAATACTTTACCTTCTATAGTTTCTAACATTTTATTAATTGTGATTCCACTGGTAAATTCCTTGATATCAACAATGGCTTCATTAGTTCTTCTACCTACCATACTATTGGCAACTTTACTTCCATGGGACGAATCATAATCAACCATAGCTTCAACAAACTTCCGAACAGTCCCTATGCCTGGTGATGCTCGCCTTCCTTTTTCAAAATCACAAACAACCGAAGGTTTCACTTCCAAAAGATTAGCTAATTCCTTCTGAGAAAGATTAAAAATCTCTCTCCATTTTCTTAAAGTGTCACCTGGTTTTTCAGAAACTACAATTTCACCCGCCATTCGACGTGTAAGTTGTTTTTGCACATCATTTCATTTGGAGGCTACTATTTAATTATATATGTATCAGACTTCGTCAATTGACTTATTTTAGAGTTATGGTAATATTATATAGGTGTAATTTTTGTTGAAGATAGTGAGTATAAACAGTTGGATTCCTAAAAAAATATTTTTGACGAAAGGTGCTGGGCAGCATAGAGAGAAATTAGCATCGTTTGAATTAGCTTTGAGGGAAGCCGGTATTGCTTCTTTAAATTTAATAACAGTCTCTAGTATTTTACCTCCTAAATGTGAATTTATTGATAGAAAGGTTGGCATTAAACTTCTTTCACATGGGCAAGTTGTCCCTATTGTCTTGGCTCGCTCGGAAAGCAATGATCCTTCTGAATTAGTGAGCTCCGGTGTGGGTGTGGCAGTACCGCGGGAGAGTGAAGACTATGGCTATCTTTCTGAACATCATGGTGTGAATTTGACAGATGAACAAATGGAAGAATATGTTGAAGATCTAGCTGCTGAAATGTTAGCAACTACTTACGGTCTTAAGTTTGATCCTGATGCTTCATGGGATGAAAAGCGAGAGCTTTGGAAAATAGATGATAGGATTGTGAATACACGTTCTGTAATTCAAACTGCTGTAGTCAGTCCTGATGGACTGTGGACTACTACAGTTGCAGCAGCAGTACTAATATTGTAGATTATTGACCAAATCGCTTATAACATAGCAATTATTTAGTATTATTCTACTAATGCGTGAAAGTAATCCAATCTGGACTTTTCAAGGAGGTGCATCTCCTTCTTCTTTATCTATAAGTCTGGATGGTAAATTTGCAGGAGTAGGTTACAAAAATGGATTAATTTTTCTGAATGAGAATGGACGGCCAGTATGGAAGAATAGTAAGATAAGAAGAGTTAGAGATATTTCTGTATCAACACTTACTGGTTTAATGTCAATAGCTAGTGGTCAGAAAGTAATATACTTAGTTAATCGTGATGGTAAAATCCGTTGGCACCGAGAATTGCAGAGTACCGCAGTATCTACAAGTATTAATTCACGTGGAACTGTAATTGCCGTTGGTACTTCCAGAGGCCGTTTAATTATTTATGATGGTAATGGTAAAGTGAAATGGGAAAAACATTTAAGTAATTCAGATTTCTCTGTAAATAGTGTAGACATCTCTTCAGATGGTCAATTTATAGTGGTAGGTACTAATTATTCAAGAGTATATTTATATAATATTCAAGGCGATATATTATGGTCTAAAGAAACTTCAGGTGAGGTTGTTCAAACATGTATAAGTTCGAATGGAGATTATGTAGGTTATTTGACAAATGATAATACATTTACATTTGGTGTTAAGAGTTCTCGTATTTTATGGGAAGAACGTTTTTCAGTTCAGCCTGTTTGGATTGATATGACACAAACTGCAGACTTTGTTTCTATTGGAGAAACCTCTTCGAAAGTTACATTATTTAATAAAAAAGGCCGAAAAGTTTGGGGTTTCAAATCTAAATCATCAACAAAAGGAGTTATGGCTAGTGGAGGTGGTTATCTCTTTTTAGGCGGGGCTGAAGGTGTTTACAAATATAATTTAGAGCCCTATCTCCAAAGATTATTGAAACATGCGCATACTAGAATTAAAAAAGCAGGATCCGATAATTTAGATACAACAACAGCTAAAAAATTTTTCCAAACCGCGCAATCAAATATTGAGAACAAAGATCATTTAAATTTTTTAGTAAATATTCAGCGTGCATCACGTTCGGCCCGGGAGGCTCGTATTATTGAAAGTGATACAACTCCCAATGAGAGACGATTAGAGAGAAATGAGATGGAAAAAAATCAAACCAATATAACCGGAACAGCTGATAATAATGAAGATGAAATGATGTCTAAATTGGTTCAATTAGCTGAAATGCGTGAAAGTGGAATTTTAAGTGAAGAAGAATTTTTGATGGCTAAATCTAAACTTTTGAGACTTTAACTTAAGCTTAATATAATCTGTGCAGTATTGTCTACCTTATGTCCGTAATGACAACATCTGAATATTTGATTCAAAATGCAGAAAAATATGCGAATAGTCCGGCATTGTCTTCTAAAGCTAACTCTGGTGAATGGACTCACACTACATGGTCAGAGTTCCATAATGAAACGATGGCCTTATCTAAGGCACTTATGGCGGTTGGTTTTGAAAAAGGCGATAACTTAAGTATATATTCATATAATCGTAAAGAATGGTATGTAGCCTATGCAGCTGCTAATTTTTGTAATGGTGCTGGAGTTGGAGTTTACCATACTTGTTCATCAAATGAAGTAGAGTGGGTAGTTGGTAATTCAGACTCGAAGGTTGTATTTGTGGGGCATAATCCTATGGATGGTGGAGACACTTCAAAGATGTGTTCACATAGACTTCATGCAGCTTTATCCAAACTTGAAAAAGTAGAAGTTGTAGTAGTATTGGATGGTGTAAATATGCCAGATCATCCTAAGGCTATATCATGGTCTGATTTTTTATCCAAAGGTAAAGATGTCAAAGACTCTCAAATCCATGATAGTATTGCAGGTATCCGTCAAGGAGATACTGCAACTTTAATTTATACTTCTGGAACAACTGGAAATCCTAAAGGTGTAGAGCTAACTTATGATAATTTTGAATATGAAATAACCAAGGTTCTTGAGATACAAGGTTATAATCAAGGAGACAAATATGTTTCTTGGTTGCCATGTGCTCATGTTTTTGGGCAGTTAGTAGATAACCATGCTTGGATTAGAGAGGCAATGCATATGCATGTAGTCGATAACCCATTGAATGTAATTGACTATTGTAAAGAAGTTCAACCACATTTGTTCATTGGTGTTCCAAGAATATATGAGAAGGTCTATTCCAATTTAGTTGCAGGTTTGGGAGGAAAAGTAAAACTTCTAGGCATACCTATTCTTGGTGGCATAATCAAGAAAAAGGCAAAAGCGAAGATAGGAATGTCAAATTGTGTCTATGCTATTACTGGAGCTGCACCAATTAATCCCGATATTCTTGAATTATTTCATAAATTAGGTATACCTTTGTTTGAAGGATATGGAATGACAGAGACATCCGCCGGTGCTACAATAGGTCACAAAGGAGCTAATAAATTTGGTTCTGTCGGTAAAATTTTTGCAGGAGAAATTCGCATAGCTAATCCGAATAAGAAGGGCGATGGAGAGATTTATTTTCGAGGTCGTCATGTCATGAAAGGCTATTACAATAATCCAGAATCCACAGCTGAAACAATGGATGGTGAATGGTTAAAATCTGGAGATTTGGGTAGAGTTGATTCAGACGGATTTGTTTATGTTACTGGCCGTTTGAAAGAAATATATGTTAGTTCCGCTGGGAAAAATATAGCGCCTCTTGTTATTGAGGAAACCATGAAATCGATTCCTATTATTTCACAGTGTATGCTTGTAGGAGACAACAAAAATTATTGTACTGCGCTTTTCACGTTAGATGTTGGCGCTATTTTGAGAGATAAACATGGATTAGATGGAGCTACGGAAGTTCCTAAAGATCCGAATGAACAAATTTCTAAATTAGAAGAACTAGGATCAAAATTATCAGATTATACTGATAATCCGGATATCCATGCAGAATTAGATACTGAAGTTCAAAAATTAAATCAGAGGTTTATGAATCCTGAACAGGTTAAGAAATTTACTATTCTTCCACGTGATTTAAATGTAGATGAAGGTGAACTAACTCCAACTCTTAAGATACGTCGTAAACAGATTAATGAGAATTGGGCAAAAGAAATAGAAGCAATGTATTCAGATTAATAGATGTTAAGATTAACCTTTTTAATTTCAGGGATTCTTGCAAGTATTAATTTTTATTTTACAGAGTCCATAATAGTTCAAATATTATCTATTATTTGTTTGTTAATTGGCTTAAGTATAGCTATTTTTTGGCCTGAACCTTTACCCCCTCCACCTTCTCCAGATTTATGGTCTAAAGCTCCAGAAACCAAAGAGCGTGATATGAAATTGTGTTCTAACTGCGGCAAAGCAGTGGATCAAAAGTGGTCTATGTGCCCATACTGTTCTAAGAAAGTATGAGCAAATGGTTTTTTGCAATAGATAAGGGTGGAACTTTCACAGACATTATAGGTATAGATCCTCAGAATAGGGTTCATACAGCTAAGATTCTTTCACAGTCTCCGGCATATTCTGATTCTATTGTTGAGGGAATTCGACAAGTTTTAGATTTAGAAATGGATGAGGCTATTCCATCTGGGAGAATAGAGCGAATACGTATAGGAACAACTATTGCGACAAATGCTTTATTAGAAAAGAAAGGAACCGATATAGGATTACTTATAACATCTGGATTCAAAGATCTCCTTGAGATAGGTCACCAAGCTAGACCTTCATTATTTGAACTTTCGATAATTAAACCTGACCAACTTTATACTTCAGTTACAGAGGTCAACGAAAGATTAGATTCCAATGGGAATGTAATAATTAAACTTGATGAGTTTCAATTGCAAAAAGATCTTAAGATTTTGTACAATACTGGATGTAGATCATTAGCTATTGTATTGATGCATTCTTGGAAGAATACTATTCACGAGACTGCCTGTCTTTATATTGCTAAAAAAATTGGATTTAGATATATTTCAATTTCAAGTCAAATAATGCCACTGATAAATATAGTAAGTAGAGGTCAAACTACAGTTGTCGATTCCTATCTATATCCCGTTCTTAGAAAGTATATTTTATCATTAAAAGAGGAATTAGGAGATATTCCTCTTGAATTTATGCAAAGTTCAGGAGGTCTTACTAACTCAGATTCTCTAACTGGTAAGGATTCAGTTTTATCCGGTCCTGCTGGCGGAGTTATTGGAAGTGCAATGGTTGGTAAAACAAACAATGTGCCTTCAATTATTGGTTTTGATATGGGTGGTACATCTACCGATGTTTCTAGGTATGGTGGTTCATTTTCCAAATCTTCAGAAATAAAGGTTGCAGGTATAAAATTCCAAACATCAAGTTTAGATATAGAAACAGTAGCTGCAGGTGGTGGATCATTATTATGGTTTGATGGACAAAGATTACAAGTTGGTCCAGAATCTGCAGGCGCAATTCCAGGGCCCGTTTGTTATGGTCTTGATGGTAAATTAACTATAACTGATGCCAATCTTATTTTGGGAAGAATAAATCCCGATTTTTTCCCTCAAGTCTTTGGCCCTAATAGAAATGAGAAATTGAATGTTGTAAAAACTCGGGTATCTTTTGAGAAATTGAGAAATGAAGTGAATTTTAAGACCGATTCTGATTTTTCTATTGAGGAGCTAGCAATAGGATTTGTAAATATAGCAAATGAAAAAATGTCTAGCGCTATAAAAAAAGTATCAGTTTCAAGAGGTTACGATATCCGAACTCATTCACTAATATCTTTTGGTGGTGCAGCTCCACAGCATTGTTGTTCTATTGCACGTATCTTAGGTATTACTGAAGTGATAATTCATCCATTATCAAGTCTCCTTTCGGCTTATGGTATTGCGAATGCTGAACAATTTAGATATAGAGTTAAATCATTAATAACTGAATATACAATAAATTCTCACAATAATGCTCTATCTGAACTTGAAATACTCGAAATACAACTGGTTGATGAGATTACTAAACTGGGGATAAATGAGGATAATATTTCTAAGAAGAAATTTTTGGACTTAAGAGTTAAAGGCACTGATAAATTTCTAACAATACCATTTGCAGATTATGAAGTAATGATTCAACAATTTAAGATACAATATAAGGAATTATTTGGTTTTTCTCCTTCAAATATATTAGAAATTGCTAATTTACGCATTGAAGTAAGTGGACAAAGAACAAAAGTTACAGATTATATTCATGTAAATATAGAAAAGTCACCACTTCCACAATCACAAACTAAAGTATTTTTTGATAATCAATTTGTTGAGACTAAAATATATGCAAGAGAAGATTTGCCAACTAATATTGACATGGAGGGTCCAATTATTGTGACCGATTCAATTTCAAATATAATCATTGAACCTGGGTTTAAATTTAATGTAAATGAAAAAGGGCATATCAAGATACATCAAATGGCGAATAAAAAATTTGAAATATCACCAGAAAGAGATGCTATATCTCTTGAAATTTTCAATAATCTCTTTATGGGGATTGCAGAAGAAATGGGTTTCACTCTTCAAAATACAGCTCATTCAGTTAATATCAAAGAAAGGCTTGATTTTTCTTGTGCATTATTTGATGAAGAGGGTAATTTAGTTGCGAATGCTCCTCATGTTCCAGTTCATCTAGGAGCAATGAGTGAATCTGTAAAATCAATAATCAATTCTAACGAGAATCAAATGGAGGTGGGAAATTGTTATTTAATTAATAATCCTCACAAGGGTGGGTCTCATCTACCTGATCTTACGGTTATTTCACCTGTATTTTCAAATAATAAAGGTCCTATATTCTATGTGGCTAGTAGAGGGCATCATGCCGATATTGGAGGAATAACTCCTGGCTCAATTCCCCCCTTCTCAAAGACGATTCACGAAGAAGGAATAGTCATTGATAATTTTTTATTATTGAAAAATGGTAAACTGAGGGAAAAAGAGTTTGTAGAATTATTGACAAATTCTGCTAATCCCGCTAGGAATATAGAGGAAAGAAAGCACGATATTAATGCACAAATCGCATCTGTTACGAAAGGGATCCAAGAGCTTGAAGATTTGATTGATAAGTATGGCCTAAGTACCGTCAAGGCCTATATGAAATACATTCGGCAAAATTCGGCAGAAGCTATGAGTGATGCTTTAGAAAAATATTTAAATGGAAATAAGAGTAAAGAAAAATGTTTTGATGATTATTTAGATGATGGCTCACGTATTTCAGTCAAGATAAATATTACGAAGAAGGAAAATGAATCACCATCTTTCTATGCAACAGTTGATTTTAACGGTACTAGTCCACAGATGTCAAATAATCTCAATGCACCAGTTGCAGTCACAAAGGCTGCAGTATTGTATGTTTTCAGATTATTAATAAATAAAGATATTCCTTTGAATTCAGGGTGTTTAGACCAAATAGAAATAATAATTCCTAAAGGCTCATTATTGAATCCAAGTGACGAAGCTGCAGTAGTTGGAGGTAATGTTGAAACTTCTCAAAGAATTACTGATGTATTATTGGGAGCTTTAGGTATTGCAGCAGCGTCACAAGGTACAATGAATAATTTTGTTTTTGGTTCTGAAGATGGTTCCGGAAGACAATATTATGAGACTATAGCTGGAGGTTCGGGAGCCACTTGTGAAAGCAATGGAGCTTCTGCAGTTCAGGTTCATATGACTAACACACGTTCGACAGATCCAGAGATTCTTGAACATAGGTTTAAAGAGATTAGACTTAAAAAATTTGAAATTAGAAAAGGTTCAGGTGGCAAAGGAGAATTTAGAGGAGGTGATGGAGTTATACGCGAAATAATTTTCTTAGAATCAAGAAAGGTTTCTATTCTTTCTGAAAGGCGTGTAATTGCACCTTATGGGTTGAGAGGAGGTCATGAAGGATTACATGGTTCTAATTCTATCCTGAAGGTTTCTGGTGAAGAAGTTGATTTAGGAGGTAAGGTTGAAAGAATTGTTAATCCTGGTGAAACAATAATAATCAAAACACCTGGTGGCGGTGGTTTTGGCTCTAATAGTTGACCTCAAAACTTTTATGTTAACCATTACATAGCGAAAGGTGGAAAGACTTAGTACATTAACAATAATTGCAGTTTTGGTTTTATCTTCACTTCCTGTTTCTGGGTTAGATTCTCCAGATTCTGAAACTGGAGAATTATTAATAATACCAAAAGTAAAGGAAAATTATTGGCAAGAATTGCCATGGTGGGAAACAACCACTAGAGATTTAGATAGAAATAATATAGTTGATTGGTTAGAAGGAATTGAATCAAATTATCCAATTGGTGTTTTGTACAACCATGAGATAACTAGTAAAGATATTGAATTAATATCTGAAATAGGTGTTGAAATTAGATATCATGCTACCTCCGTCAATGGATTATTGTTAGGTACGGTGAATTCGAGCTTATTTCAAACAATAAGTGATTTTCCTGGTGTACTTATGATCGAACCTTATGGGAAAGTCGTCTTCTATGGGGATGTTCAAACTCCAGCCACAAAAGCCAGTAATTCGTCAGTTTATCCTGAGGGGGCTTGGGATTTAGGAGTTACAGGCAAAGGCGTCAATATTGCAATAGTTGATACAGGAATTGATAATGAACATCCAGGTTTAGAAGGCAAATTTGTTGCAGGTTATGATTCAGTGTGCACAGATGATTTGCTTGGATGTATGCTCACAGTAGGGCAAGGTTCAGGTAATGTTCTTCAGGAGGATGATGGCACATTTGACCCTGATGATAAAAATCAGCATGGAACTGCGTGTTCGGGGATGGCTACGAGTACAGGACTTCTGTCTAGTGGCGAAAAAACCAATTTCACAGGGTCTGCACCAGATGCCAAGCTGGTTGATGTCAGAATTGGAACAGCACTAGGGGCTGGACCTTTTGAGAATTATATACTTGAACAGGAATTTTACGAATCCGCTATGAACGGTCTTCAGTGGGTAATCGATCACAAAGATACTGAGTGGACTGGAGTAGATAATGAGAGCTATGGTATAGATGTAATCTCGTTATCTTGGGGAATCACATCACACGAGGATGGCGGTTCTGATGGTACAGATATGTTTTCTCAGATTCTTGATGAGGCTATGTTAGCAGGCATTACAGTTTCCGTTGCTGCAGGTAATGATGGTTCTGATAATGATGGTTTTTCAGGTATGGGTTCATCCAGTCTCTCGATAACAGTTGGCGCTCTTGATGATAAGAATACAATAGATCGCGTTGATGATGGGATTGCATCCTATTCCAGCCGGGGACCTCGCAGGGATAACGGAGATGGTAATCCTTATGACGAGATGAAACCTGATGTTTCAGCACCGGGTACAAATATTGTTCAAGCGGAAGCCTGTTACGCCAGTGGAGGTTGTGATAATCGTTTTGGAGGATCCGCGGAAAATAACGGATACAGCGGCCGAGGCAGTGGAACCTCATATGCCACACCTTCAGTTTCAGGAGTCATTGCATTAATGATAGAAGCTAATCCTGATTTAGATCCTTTAGCTATTAGAGAAATACTTCGCCTTACTTCTGAAAGAAGTGAGAATCTTACCTCTGCAGATGGTGAGGGTGTTGAAGAAGGCCCATGGGCAACTTATCCTGATTTAGATCCATATTGGAATCGTCATTTTGGTTGGGGAATGGTAGATGCTCATGCAGCAGTTAAATCATCATTACTAAATACAGATACAGATAATATTAATACGGATTTACAAGCTTATATAATTAGTACAGAAACGGGATGGCAAACTGGTAGTAATATTAATACGATTACAGGTCATTCTTGGTCAAGAAGTGGTTCAGTAGATAGAATAGAATATAGTGTAGATGGTAAGTCGTGGATGGAAGCACAATATTCTCCAGGTTCTAATGTTTCAATTTATATTGACTGGATAATTAATTTGGATTCAGAAGATTTATATTTTACTGGAGATCATACTTTACTCGTTAGATCAGTCGATTCAAATGGTATGCATTCGATATCTGCGTATTCAGAATTTTATGCCTATGGAGAATCTCCAGAATCTTCATCTGAAAATATCTTAGTAATGCTATCTTACTCATTATTAGCGATTCTTATTGTAGCTTCAGCAGTGTATTATCGAAAGAAGATTATTGCATAAGTCTTAAATCAATACGTAAGAGTGTAATCACGTGCGGTTGAATCCATTATTGACAGTTGGTGCTGTTTTGGTATTAGTGGGAATTCTTGGTTTAACCTTGATATTTCCCAAATTTATGGCGATAGATGGACAAACTTTTGTTGATCAGATAGACACATCAACTGGAATAGATAAATATCAGGATTACCAGGTTGGGGATAAAGTCATAATAGTTGACAATATAGCCCGTATGGAAGATGAGAATGGGAATACTAAAGTTTGGTTAGAGTCAATTGGTAAAGCTGAGAATGATATTCCGTTTATTTTCAAATCAAATTTAATGAGTGATTTTGGAATTGGTAGTAGCGTAATAATCTCTTTTGAGGTTGTTAAAGATTTAAATGGGCATGACACTCCTGATGGCTATCACAATAATCCTCCAGGTCTCAGTCCTGATGCTATTAATGGTAGACTATCAACAGGTAATGAATATATTTTTGTTAGTCTTATGGCTGTTGGATTTGGGCTTGTTGGATATGGTTTTTATAATATGATTAGAGGTAAACAACAGCCTTCATTAGATGATGATTGGGGAATGCCTGCAGCACCACCAGTTATGGCGCCTGTAGCACCGCCTGTAGCACCTGCGCCAATGGCAGCATCAGGTTTTCCAGCACCTCCTGCTGAATATCCACAAAGTATAGCTGCAATTCCGCAACCAGTAGCACCGCCAATAAGTCAGCCTTCATCAATGACCATAACAGTACCTCCAGGTGTAGTTCCAGGTCAAGTTTTGACTGTTACAATGCCTAGTGGACAAGTAGTAAATGTTCAGGTTCCTTCAGGTTCATCTCCCGGTTCTCAGTTTACAATAACGGTACAACAATGAAAAAAATATTTGGTAAATTCAGCTCGCTGGCCATTGTAGGCCTACTCCTGTTTACAGGTTGTTTAGATATTCTGGGAGGTGAAGAAGCTTTAGGGTCAAATTTGAATCCTGTAGCTGTAGTAACAGTTGTTTCAGGACAAAAGGTTGTAGAGTTGGGTACTTCTATACAGTTTGATGGTTCAGAATCAACTGATGAAGATGGTATTGTTGCCTCTTATAAATGGGATTTTGGAGACGGAATAACTGGAGCAAGTAAACAAGAAATACATAAATTTTTGTATCCGGGAGATTTCATTGTTTCTCTTTCTGTTACTGATGATAAAGGTGCAGTAGGTACAAATGATAGAAAATTAACTTACATTACGGTTTTACATCCTGAGGTTACTAAATCTTCAGATTCACCACCTCATGCTATAATATCAGTTAAATCTTCAGTCATAGCCGCAGGATCTGAAATTGAATTTAGTGGTGCAGGTTCTTGGTCTTGGGTCTGTGCAACAGATGAAGATGGTGTAGAAACTTGTTCAGCTTCAACGTCAGATACTACTGATTGGTTATGGGCATTTGGTGAAGAGCTTGCAACGGCAACAGGTTCTAGCGTAATGCACAAGTTTGGTTCTTCAGGTGGATTAACATCTACTACTGCAGTTGGTAGTTATCCTGTGACTTTGACTGTCACTGATACTGATGGAAAATCAGATACCGTATATCGTACAATTCGAGTTATTTCAGATGAGACTTCCAGTCTTACATCTCCAGATCCTACAGTTTATACTTCAGTATCGATTGGAGATCCTGTAAGTTTGGATCCTGCAGAAGCTTATGATACAGCTAGTGGTTCTATTCTGGCTAATACTTATGAAACATTAGTATTTTATGATCGTGAAAGAACTGATAGCTTAATTCCAATATTAGCTTCTGAAGTTCCATCAGTATCAAATGGCGGTATTTCTCCTGATGGCCTTACGTATACTTTCAAAATTAGGCAAGACGTTACTTTCCATGATGGATCAACATTGGATGCTTCAGATGTAGTCTTTTCTCTGAATCGTTTGATTATAATGGATCTTGCAGCGGGCCCTTCTTGGATGTATACTGAATTATTAGATAAAACTGACGAGGATGGAGATGGGATTGCAGATAGTATTGTCCAGATAGATCAATATACGGTTCAATTTATTTTAAATCAGTCAGCTCCACGTTTTTTACCAATTATGGCCTATAATGGAGCTTCAATAATGTCAAAAGATTGGGTTTCTAGTAAAGGTTGTGGTATACCTATACCTGGTGTTGAATGCTCTGGAATTCAAAAAGAAGTAATGGGCACTGGTCCTTACATGATGAATGAAGATTATGGTGGTAAATGGGTACCTGAACAGTATGTTTTAATGCAATATTATCCTAATTATTGGAGAGGTTGGACCGATAATCAAAGGCAATCATTTGGTATAACTACATCCGGATATATTGAAACTGTCTTACTAAAGAAAAATAATGATCAATCAGCACGTATTTTAGAATTAAGATCAGGCAATGCAGATTCAGTATATGTTGAACCAAATTATCGTGAAGAAGTTTTGACCTACGATGGAATGCAATATGAAGGGAATTTGCCTTCCTTGAGCATGGGGTTCATAGGATTTAATCATAATATTGCCAATTATGAGGATACGGCCCCATCAAGTGATTTTTTCACGAATGAAGATATACGCAAAGGATTTTGTTATTCCTTTAATTATGATTCTTATATTGATGATATTTTGGATGGATGGGGTAAGCAACCTACTGGCCCTATTCCTGACGGATTACTTGGTTATGATCCGTATGGACCTAAATACAGTTATAATCCAGCTATGGCTCAAGAACATTTTGAAAGTGCAGGTGTATGGGACACTGGTTTTACTATAACTGCCTATTATAATTTAGGAAATGATGTAAGATTAAATGCATTATTGCTTTTAGAAAATGCTTTAGAAGAGATGAATCCAAATTTTAATGTTGAGGTACAAGGACTTGAATGGCCTACCTATTTGGACAAATTACGGGCTAATGAGTTACCACTCTTCTTTTTGGGTTGGGCTCCAGATTATGCAGATCCTCATAATTATGCTCATCCTTTCCTACATAGTGAAGGGCATTTTGCACATTACTTAGGTTTTGCATATGATGATATTGATAATTTAATAATGAGTGCAGCATCTGAATCTGACATCTCAACAAGAGAAGATTTATACTTTGATTTAGCCGATTTAGAGCATGATAAGGCACTATACATTTGGTCCTCTCAATCAATAGGATATAAGATTTGGAGAGATTGGGTGAATGGCTGGTATCACAATATGATGCATGGAACTCTTTTCTATACCTTAAGTAAAAGTTAGGCAGAGTATTATCTTAAGTAAAACACTCCTTAGCGAACAGTGAAACTTTGGATTTATGTAGTTAGGCGCTTGGCACTGACCATACCAGTTCTACTGGGTGTCACACTCATCACTTTTTATCTTTCATACGGTATGGGTGATCCTTTAGCACCATATATTACCGAAAAAACTACTCCCGAGCAGTATGTTGAATTAATTGATAAACATAATCTGGATGAGCCAATACAGTATCAATATATTACATATCTAAGAAATATAATTACTTTTGAATGGGGTTATTCGAAGGTAATCAATCAAGATGTTTCTGAAGCTATGCCCGAAAAGTTTGCGGCGACTTTAGAATTGTCTATTTTGGCTTTCATAGTATCTGTTGCTACTGCAATACCGCTTGGTATTTTTTCATCCATTCGACAGAATAGATGGCACGATCACAGTATTAGATTATTTGCATTATTTGGTTCAGCTATCCCTATATTTTGGTTTGCTCTATTTCTACAATATGTTGTTTCCTTCAAGATGGATCTACTCCCCTTAAGTTTACGATATGATCCTATTCTTTGGGAAATTACAGATCCTATTGAAATGGAGACAAATTTCCTTTTGGTTGATGCAATTGCAGCGGGTTCTTTACCTCATTTTATGGATGCACTAGAACATATGATTCTTCCAGCTACAGTTCTTGCATATGGCTCAATGGCTACAATTATTAGACTAATGAGAGGTAACATGTTGGATGTCTTAGGTCAAGATTATATTAGAACTGCAAAATCCAAGGGTTTGTCTGAAAGGCAGGTCACTTTTGGACATGGTGCGCCCAATGCAATGATTCCAACAGTTACATTGCTAGGGATGGGGTTTGCTGGTTTAATTAATGGTTCAGTTTTGACTGAGACTATTTTTACTTGGCCAGGTTTAGGTGCTTGGGCAATTACAGCAATGCGTAGTTTAGATGTATCTGCCATTTTAGCTTATACTTTATTCTCTGCATTTCTATACATTATAGCTAATCTTATTGTAGATATATTATACGCTTTTTTAGATCCACGTGT
>JAPYSW010000058.1 GCA_029936395.1 Candidatus Poseidoniia archaeon | reverse complement strand
ACATTCTTTGCTCCAGCAAAAATCATAGCTAATCTATCTAATCCTAAACCCCAACCAGCATGAGGTGGCATTCCATATCTAAATGGATCCAAATAATGACTGAATCCTTCAGGATCCAATCCTTGTTCCTTCAACCTTTCTCTAAGCAAATTAACATCGTGAACTCTTTGCCCCCCTGATGTCATTTCAACTTCGTTATACATAAAGTCGAATCCCTTACTATATTTTGGATCGTCATCTGGTTGTATGTAGAAAGGTTTGAGTGATAATGGCCATTTTGTGATGAAATAAAAGCCATTCATTTGCTGGGCAATTTCTCTTGTAGCTTCCATGGACAAATCTTCACCCCACTTAACTTTTCCATTTGACATCTCAATAGCTTCATCATAAGTTATCCTTGGTAATGGCAATTCAAGTTCAATAGGTGCCATTCCTAGCGTTTCTAAGGCTTCAGTCTCCTTCGCGACAGCTCTTGCTGCACTATCAACTAATCTTTCCATTACGCCCATTACGACATCATCATCAGCAAAAGACATTTCGATATCTATTGATGTGAATTCATTCAAGTGTCTAGGTGTATTGTGTTCTTCAGCTCTAAAAGCAGGTCCTATTTCGTAGACTCTTTCTAATCCTCCACTCATTAATATTTGTTTGTAAAGTTGAGGAGATTGAGCCAGATATGCTATCTTATCGAAATATTTCATCTCAAACAAGGAAGTTCCTCCCTCAGTTGCGGATGCTATAATTTTTGGTGTTTGAACTTCTAGAAAATTTTCTCTTCGAAGATGTTTGTGAACTGCACCAGATACGGCTGCTCTAATCTGAAAATTAGCGGCAATCCCTTTTTTTCTAAGATCAAGATAGCGTGCATTTAATCTAGTTTCTATTTCACTATCAATTTTGTCAATTACTCCTAATGGTAAGGGAGCTTCAGCTTCATTTAAGATTTCCAGATTATCTGGTAACATTTCGACGCCACCTGGAGCCTCTTTGTTTTCCTTGATAATTCCTCTTACTAAAACAATTGATTCTCGATTAATGGTAGTCCATTTTTTAAAATCAGCACTTTCTAATTTCTTTTTGAGCAATGTGAGTTGGATAACTCCAGTAATGTCTCTTAATTGAAGGAATGCAATTCCTCCTAAGTTTCGTGTATCTTGTAACCAACCACAGAGGGTTTGTTCTGAACCGAAGTCAGCACTTTCAATTTCTCCACATTTCCGAGTGTATAACATAGTTTAGCTAATAGGATATCTGAGTATCGCAGCAAGCCCTCCAAAAGCTTTCTGTAAAGAAACACCATCTTCACTTTCAATAGATATAACTGAAACTTCAGCTTTACTATTTTCAGCTAATTCCGCTAAACGAGTCACTGTGCCTTCTTCTATACCCTTCATCTTTTCTAAACTTTCTGAAATCAGTAGCATGTGTACAGCTCCCATATTAAGTGCTATTTCCACTTGTTTCATACCATAAGTAGCTAATTTTCCTGTTGGAGATAGTACTTCTTTCATAAATCCCTCCATTATCTTTTTCTCCTTAACTAATTGCATCTCAGATAATCTTCCAGATCCTCTAGCAACTAATTCTCTTAATCCAGTCTCATCAGTGTATCCCGTATCAAAAGTATCAATAACAATTTTTTGGAGCTCGTGATTCAAGTATTCACTACGAATAAAATAATCCTTTGTTGCTCCAGGTCCCCCTACGAGAATACCTTCTACATTGTTATTTAGGAAACATTCAGTAGCTAAGTATGCGACTTTTTTATACCATTCATGAGCCGCTTCCTCAATTAATCTTTCAAAACGTTGCTTTGACTGACCACCTTTACCATGTTTTGAAGGAACTTGTGAGTACATATGTTTTAGTGTATTGATACTTGCACCTCTAAGAATTCCAAGAGCTGCTTCAGAACGATCAATAACAATCAAACCATATTGAGTTTTGACTTCACCAAGTCCTTCCAAAGGTTCGAGAAAGAATCCTGAATCACATCTGTAAAGAAAAGTAGGGATGGGTTCAGGGGGAACAACTACTTCTTGGACCATGGTTGTTTGATTTCCACCTTTAGATACATGACCAACAAAGAAAACAACTCCATTTTCTGGTGGGTTTTTATAAAGTTTTAATCTAGACATTATGGATTCAATGGCCGCACTAACATTCTTCCTAGTAGATTTAGATTTGATATTAGCTGATTGAGAAGCCTCATTTCTTAGATATGATTGAACCTCATATATTTTACGTTCAGGAGGGATGTAAAGACTAACAAGTTCTGTTGCATGACCTTTATAGTTTTTAAGTCTCTCAAGTGATTGCTTGAACTCATATTTCTGCAGAGATTCTGAACTCACAGCTTCTAGTAGTAGAGCACCTTTTTAGTCATTGGCCCCTACGTCATATGTTAAATGAATATGATAGAAAAAATCCTGTTCGGGATAATCATAAGTGCCATCATCTTCACCATATTCCCAATTAAAAACTAGAAAATAGTAATCTGGGTAGAGGTACAGATAATCTATGTTCCTATGCATAAAATTATTGTCAGGATTGATATTCAGAGAGAGAAGTTCTATATTACTAACGCCGTAATCTTCTCCTTTTACAAAGTTATTATAATTTTGATAATTCAAAACTAAGATATCAACTTTTGTGTATTCACTAAAGGCTTTGTCAAAACGAGCTTTCTGAATATCTCCGCTCAAATCTTTTGCTAAGTATAAATCAAGATCTATTTCACCATCAATGAAACCAATCTCACAAGCAAAGAAATCAAGCCGCTCAAAAGAAATTGCGTTATCGAGTGACCCTTCAATGCAAAAATCTAGGACATAATTTTGATTATATGTGTTACTTACATGAGGAATTGTTATAACTAAAACTATTATTGCTACAGTAATAGATTGTAAAAGTTTTATACTTTCGGCAGTATTAGACATTATTGTTCATCCTCCTGTTCAAGTTCATTCGAATTTGCTTTTCTACTCATAAATATAGTCTTGATTAAAGACCGTCTATCATTTTTTAATAGTGATAATATAGCAATTGTTATTGTTATTTTAAGGAGATCTAGGGATAAATCAAACCCAACTTTAGAAAATTGTCTTAATAATGGTAAAGAAATAAAATTAAATTCTAAAATCCACAATATTATGAAATTAGCAACAACAAATTTCAAACTATTATTTAATAAAACTAATGAAAAATACCCTTTATCAGTTTCCTTATTCTTTTTGTTAAATGTGGGAACAGCAATCCAAATTAAGTAAGGTAATATAAAAATTAAAAGAATATTCCCAATTCTTTGTGATTCTGTTAATTTTATCCAAGGTAACCATAATCGCCCCTCAACGACTCCTAATAATCCTGTTAAAAGACCAAGATTTAGAAAGAATATAGCAATCGGAATAATTTTCTTAACCCAACCACTATCTGAAAGCTGAAATGTTACACCCTTAGCAATTGACATTATTCCTACATAAATCATGCATGCGGCAAAGAATGTTGTAAATGCAAACTCGAAAAGATAAAGTACAATACTTCCTACTGTTATGAAAGCTAAACCAAAGATTGTGAAGGCTAGAGCCCACTGTTGTTTTGTTTTTTGAATTAATATTTCGGATTCTTCTTCAATTTTCTCCTCAATTTTTTCTTCATCTAGTTCATTATTTTCATTATCAGTATAATCATTGTAAGATGTTCCTTCAGTAGCTATACCATCTTTCAAATCATATTCAATATTGTCATCTGCATTAGAAGAATCAGGTCTAGCAAATATTATAGTTAATGTGATTAATAATATAGCCCCTAGTATCAACCAAAAATAGACTTCTAAAAGATAATTGGTTCCATCGAGAAGTACTAGCATCTTTGTTGCATTAACAGAGATGTTTTTAAGGATATTATTAACATTCGAAATCAATTTAGCGCTAGGCAGCCAACCCTATTTCTTAGGAGGTGATCCATCCGCAGGTTCCCCTACGGATACCTTGTTACGACTTA
>JAPYSW010000057.1 GCA_029936395.1 Candidatus Poseidoniia archaeon | reverse complement strand
AAATAGAATAGAAATACTAGTTAAAATAATGAAAAATGCAATACTAGGTGTATATGTAATTTCAGTTTCAGTAATATAATTTCCATTTATATCGAAAGAGATACATTCGGTCTCTCCCCAAATAATAGGCTCACTCATCCAACAACCTGCAGCCTTATTCTGATTATCGTCTAATAAATGTTCATCAGCTATCAAGGCATTATCAATTAGTGTTGTAAAAACTAACAAGCTTGCCATTGTGGTTACCAAGCAAAGCGTGAATACAATTGCAACAGGTACTCTATATTTTTCAGCTCTAAAGTTTAATAGTAGAAGTATAAAACAAAACAAAGCAGACAAGGAAAGGAGGGTTTCTACAGTTCCGAATAGATTACTTCGATAGTCACAATTATAGTATTTATCAATTTCACTTGTACACCTCGAACTATCATAACTTGCAGTAACTTCGGCATTTCCGTTGTATTCTAGAAAGTTAGAGTAATGTTCTACCGTAAATGCAACAAACTCATCACTTTCTTCGGAATAAGTTTTTATTCCTTCAACTTGAAACCAGGCTTGGTTTGGGGCTACTAAAAAACAGAGTAAGCATACCACTGCCATGACTTGAATTCCTCTATCAGCTTCAGCATTTAGTTCACTTAAGGAAAAACTAAATCGGTTAAAGAAGGAACTATTAGAGTTTATATATTTCTTATTTTCGCCCAGGTTTGCATAATCTGGATTTTCAGTTATTTCGTCTTTATCAGATTCAGCATTAAAGTTTTTTAGAAAATCATCTTCATCATTCAATATGCTTTTAATTTTATTTCTTTCCCAGTAGATAGCAGTACCTAATAGTGAAATAATAGCAAAAAGAAGATATTGTCCTAGATTCATCTTTGCGATCTTACCTATGTAATCAATCTCTTCTTTTGTTATTTCTGTATCTGTACATCCATCTTCATTTATGTCATAATCTTTGGCATTATCTTCAGGACATTTATCCTTATCATTAGTTATTCCATCTCCATCGTCATCTGCAAGAATAAATATGGGTACATCATTGCTATTATAATGTGGATAAATAGCAATAAGAAAGAATGCAAATATTACTGCTAAGAGTGGTCCGTATTTCATTAGATTTCACACATCCCATGGCAATGCCACGTGTCTGCTATTAATTTATAGATATAATCCATAATATTCAAAGTTAATGGTAAGTGTGAAAGTGCCCAAATAGGCGTTGCCCACCAGATTTTTCTCGATAAATAAACAATGGCTCTAGCTCCACCATATAACTTCTTATCATTTCCGATAACTTTCATTTCGGGAAAATCGTCATTATCGACATTTAGTATTTTTAGTATATTCTTATTCTGTAATGGTTGGATTTTACAACCATTTTTACCTAAGCTTTCTTTGAATACATTAATTCCTGAAATACAAAAAGGACATGTGGCATCATAAAGAACCCAAGTATAACTCATGATATTAAAGGTACATTCCAGTATATCATTGCAAGAGAAATTATAGCAATTATTATTCCAAAGTAAGCATATTTACTCCAGGCGATTATTTTAGAGCCATCTAGAGGTTGAACAGGTATCATATTGAATCCTCCAAGTATTAGATTGATTACAACAATAAATCGAGCTAATTCACCAATCAATGCAATAGGTTGTTCTAATCCCGCCATTAGAAGATAAATTGGAAAAGCTACCAAAGCTATAATGACATTTGTAATAGGCCCAACAGCAGCTATAATTCCATTTTGTCTTTCAGTTATTCTTCCAGAAACCATTACAGCACCAGGTGCAGCTAGTAAGAAACCAAAACTTGACATAAGTAATGCAAAATATAATCCATTACGATTCCCCCTATATTCAGCCCAACATCCATATTGTTGAGCCATCCATTTATGAGCCAGTTCATGAAGTAAAAATCCAGTCATAACTGCACCAAAAGCCAATGGTAATTTCTTGAGAAAAACTAAGGGATCATTCATAACAGGAGTTAATCCATTACTCAATGCAAGAGTGAATGCAATTGTTAAGATTCCAATAGATTCCACAAGTTGTTCTTTTTCATATTTTGAAAAAGACATTTTTGTGTCCGGCCTCCGATTAACTTGAATTGGCTCTCCCCAACCTTGAGAGCTCACATATCTGACTTGGAAATTTTGTTTTTTATCCATTGAGCCTTTCCACATTAATTTATTATATACAAGGTGAGTTAAGATAGTTTTGTAGCTAACAGTTTAAAGAGAGGTATAATTCATAAATTAATGGATGATGTTGATAGCCTAAAGAAGAAAATAGATGAGTTGGAGGTTCAAATAGTTAAAGAGAGAGAAGCTCATGAATTAAAGTTGAGAAAGGTCAAGACTGAAAACTACGATGCTTTAGAAGCTTCTCAAACACGATATCAAGGTGAATTAGAAATCCAGCGAAGAAATTTTCAGAGACAAGTAGAAAAATTAAGGGCTCAATTAGAATCATTTGAAGTGTAATTTTTTTTGCAATAATATTAAATCCTAGCCCTTTAAGCTGGATGTTAGAGCTCCCGTGGTGTAGTCCGGCCCATCATCTCGGCCTTTCGAGCCGAATACCCGGGTTCAAATCCCGGCGGGAGCACCAAAGTTTTATCATATCATATACTTATTTTCTAGTGATGCTCGAAGATATATTGAAAGAAGACGTACGCTCAATTTTCATATCATGGATAGTAAAAATTATAATTGTTAGCGTATTGATAGTAGGGTATCTCTCCATTTAAGCACCATAGTTTTATCAAATCCATTAATGCTTTAGAACTATTAATGGACTCTAAAGAATTAAAAAAATCAATGGCTATTGCTATGTTTGGAGGGGTCGTGGTGTCATTTGCCCCAATTCTATATGCTCTTTCGAATGCAAATCCATTAACTGGTGCGTTTTTCAGAATGATTTATGCACTTCCATTTCTTGGTTTTATCATATGGTTTAGAAGTTTAGATGATTCTCGTTCTATGAATACAAGGTTGATTGCAATTGGTGCAGGACTTGCCTTTTCTCTTGATTTTCTTTCATACCACAGTGCAGTTGATTGGATAGGTACTGGCATTGGTACTCTGATTGGTAATTCTCAAGTAATCATAGTGACATTAATGAGTTGGTGGTTGCTTGGTGAAAGACCCAACCTTTCAATTCTTATTTCACTCCCAATTGTAATGTTTGGGTTATTTCTTATTTCGGGCATTTGGGATGATGAACCTTATGGTTCACATCCGGTTCGAGGCGTTATTGCTGGCGTCTTTACAGCAATTTTCTATTCTGCTTTTCTAATAATTTATAGATTTGCAAATCGGGAACTTGCCCCTGCAACAAATTTACAATTTGATTCTACAGTAGGATGTGCATTTGGACTTCTAATTCTTAGTTTTTTACCTCTTCAATCGATACATGTTGATCCAATTAATTTTGAGCCTACATTACCCGTTCATGGCTGGTTACTATTGCTTGCTATTCTAAGCCAAGTAGTTGGCTGGTTGGCAATTGCTTATTCATTACCTAGATTGCCTGCAGCTTACACCTCTTTTGCTATTCTTCTTCAACCTACTCTTACGATAGTGTGGGGGATTGTTCTTTTATTCGAATCACCATCCATACAGCAAGTAATAGGGATGATTTTGATACTTGGTTCTATTATTGGAGTGACAGTTTACGGTTCAGTAGAATCATCTACACAGTCAGAGGATACCAAAGTTTTATGAAAACCCGATTTTAATTGTGATTATGTCTGAAGAAATGTGTATGGTTTGTAATGCCAAAAAATTTGAGATTGAGATTCAAGAAAATAGTGAAGAAGTACCTGAATTAAAAAAAGGGAATAAATATTGTTTAGATTGTTATGGACCTTTACAAGAACAATTTAAATTGACATTAGAAGACGTAGCTGAGATTTCTTCAGTTAGCAAAGATTAAGTTTGTTTTTTGTTATTTAGCGTTCTGTATAATTTTAGTAAAGCCAAAGTTTTTGGCGCCGAGGGCGAGATTTGAACTCGCGAGGGATTGCTCCCACGGGCTTTC
>JAPYSW010000056.1:1214-4354 GCA_029936395.1 Candidatus Poseidoniia archaeon | reverse complement strand
TTTTCAAGTTTAAGTTGTGTCTATTGTATGACTTACGCTGATCCTGCAATGGACCAAGTAATACACGATGTCGAGGGGGATGAATCTAATCCATACAATGTAATCGTTTTTCATCAAACCAATGGTGGCGATGGTGACGACCCATTTCATACCGAACAATCAAAATCACGTATGACTGATCATTATGGCCAAACCGGAACTCCAAATGCCCAATTTGATGGAAACTATAGATATGTTGGTGGCGGAGGAGAATCAAACTATCAAGATTATATTCAAGCACTGGATGATTCGGGACCAAGAGAAGGAGAAGGTAATGATGAACCTTTCAAAATTGTGGATTTAGATATTTATAGCGAATTTATTGGTTCTGAGGCAGAGGGTGAAGCCGGACAATTCAAAATAACTGTTGATATTGAATATCATGGTCAAACCGGAGGAGATGACGGCATACCAACTGAACCTGACGATTTACTAGGTGAAGATCCTGATTTGAATGGTGAACTTTTCGTATTTATGGTTGAGGATGGAGTACCTGCTTATTCTTCTTTTTTAGATTCTATATGGAATAATAGAATGATATTCAGAGAATATGCTATTGAAGATGAAGAATTCACTCTAGAAGAAGGAGAGTCTATGACCTCTAGCGCAGTATGGAAAGTACCAACCACACAAACTGATGGTGATGGAATAACTGGAGACATAAAAATTCCAATCAACCCCGGAAGAATGATTCCTATTGCAGTCGTATTTGATAGAGACGATACCGACTCTGGTAACGACCAAGATTCTAATGGAGATGATACCTATCCTACTCCAAGATCTATTCAATCTGCCACACCACAATCTACTCTGTATGATAATCCTGACAGAGACATTCCTGAAATAAAGACTAAAACTGAAAGATATTTAGATGATGGTGCTGAAATACAAACTACTTTCGATGCCGATGAAGGAATTGGAAATTCGTATGTTCTTTACAATTATGAATCTAGTAATTTTACTGGTGAATGGATAACTGATGAAATGAAAATAGAAGGGGAAGAAGTTTGCGATGAAGAAACTGGAATTTGTTATGCTTATTCTGGAGCTACTGGAACTTCAATGATTCCTTATTCAGAAGATAATCCAATTTATTATCAAATATTATTCGTTGATGGAAACAAGACTTCAAGTAAAACTGAAGTTATACAATTTGTAGGCTCTGATGGTGGAGCCCCTCCGTCAACTGAAACTGAATTACCAATATTCCTTATTGGTGGTGGAATCGCATTGATTGCAGCTATAGCGGGCTTTGTTTCATGGGCTCGAAGACCTAGTTCAGGCTAAACACAACTGTAAAATACAACCATATCATATTCAAGTAAAGTGATAGTATGAACTTTACACGAAATTTTATCGCAATAGCAGTCTGTTTTTTATTCGTTATTTCTTCATTGGTAACTCCAAGTGTTGCTACTAATCAAGAACCTGATGAGTATCCAAACGGATGGACACACAGACCAATTATGGAACAATTCACTAGTTTGGGATGCTCTCCATGTATGGGTATTGATCCTGATGTAGCAAAATTATGGAGAGAATTTAGGGAAGAGCCAGGACTCCCGGTAACCTTCGTTTCATTCCACCAAATTAACGGCGGTTCTGATGACGAATTCGCTAGTCAAGAATCTAAAGACCGATACAATCACTATTCAGTTCAGGGTACTCCTGATGCTCAGTTTGACGGTGGTTACATAGAGGAATTAGGTGGTGGAGATGGAACTTATGATACTTACAAAGACCATTACTTTGAAAGTGGTGAAAGAGATGTCAAGCCAACCGAATTGAGAGTATGGCAAGAATTTAGAGAAGATCGGTTTGTTTTTACTGTAAATTTAACTTATCTTGGTGAAGGCGGAATTAGTACGCCATTAAATCCTGATATTCTAGACTCAAGCGTATATCTGTTTGTGGTAGAAGACGACATTATGGCTTGGAGTTCTGTAGAAGAAAAAGAAGTCCTTACTCATAACGTATTTAGAGAAAATGCATTAACAAATGAACAAGTCGAACTACAAGCTGCGGAAACATGGACTCATCAAGTAGAATGGGTAATTCCAGATATTATTGACTATATGAGCGGACATGAAGATCATGATGGAAATGCACAAGAAGGAGAGCATCCCATCCCAACTCCAATTAATCCTGCTAAAATTTCAGTTGTAGCGGTAGTATACGATAATGATGATACCTCCAGAACAACATCATCCGGAAAAACCGGTAATGCTGCAGATACTCCAAGAGCTGCTAATTCAGCAACGCCTAAAACAACTGCGTATGATGAACAAAATGAACCTCCAAAGGTTACTGCCTATGATGAAAGCATAAATGGAAATTTAGCTGAAGTTAGCGCAACTTTACAAGATGATGATGGAATCGGTTCAGCTTATGTAATTTATAATTTCCATAATGGTTCATACAATGATGAAGCTTGGGGAGTAATGCCTATGGATATAGATGAAAATAATGTAGCTACCGCCTCTATTGAGTTTAGTAGTGAAGATCCTGTTTGGTATCGCATTTTATTAATTGATGGAAAACAAGGTTTTGCAGCTAGTGAAGCAAAACAATTCGAAGGTACTGGTGGTAAGATAATGGAAGATTCTCCAGGATTTGGCATATTTACAATATCTGCAGCTTTATTAATTGGATTAATTAGAAGAAGAAACTAGGTGAAAGCTAGTGGTTACAAAAAAAGACGAGTCTGTTGGGAAGACAAATTGGGATGATTTAGTAGAAAGTACCAGTAAAACTATAGGTGAAAATCGGGTTTTATTCGCAATAGGTACTTCACTTATGCTTATTTTGGCAATTATCCTATATGGGATGATTGGAGGTGACAATAATGCTCCTGACTTTACTTTAACAGATACAGAAGGATCAACCTTTTCTCTTTCGGATTATGAAGGTGAAAAAGTAGTTATTCTAGATTTTATGTTCACAACTTGTGAACCTTGTGAAAAATTTGTCAAAGATGCTTTAGAACCTTATGAAAATAAAATGGATAAAGAAAAGGTTGAAATCCTATCAGTTAGTGTTTTTGGAAATGACGATGAAAGCAAATTGAGAAATTACGCTAAAGATCATGGATGGAGACATGC
>JAPYSW010000056.1:0-1114 GCA_029936395.1 Candidatus Poseidoniia archaeon | reverse complement strand
ATTTACTATGTTAGTAGCTGCATCAGAAAGCACAATTGTAGATAAACTAAAAGCATCTACAAGACAAATTGAAATGGCCGGTGGAGTTGTAATGATAATAGTAGGATTATACTTGATGTGGTTCTATCTATCGACCAGTGTTTTCTAAATATTTAGTTGGTAACGGTGGTTCTGGAACTAGCTCTTTATTCAAAGATTTAATTCCGACACTAATCAAAGTTGTTTCTTGATAAGGCTCTACATTTGTGTATAAATCCTCAAAATATATTGGTCTATGTGCTTTACTCTCATCTTTATCAATAGGATTATTAACTGTTAAAATTCCATTATCCTCTCCGGTAATTACAATCCAATGAGGTATGTCTTCGTCTTCTTCCTCGAAAATAATAGTAGATACTAAAGCAAACAGAACTCTATCAGATTGAATGCCGTCTCTAATATCTTGTAATGTTGGTTTTCTAATTTCTTGTGTTGTACCATTCAAAGAACAAGTTCTCTTTTGCATTTCATAAAAAAATTCAAGATAAGGTATACTCCCCTTTAGTGATTTTACATATGTTTTAGCCCTTTCAATCAAACCAAGGCCTGGATTGTCAGTTATTATGTGAACATTAAGACCTCTTACTGCCAGAGGTGCTGAAACGCCATATCGACCCGCGCCATACATTTCTATGGAACTAGTTTCTCTCCACAACTCAACTTCTAAATCTCTATTCATTTCACTTACAAAATTGAAATATTTTAGCGCCATTGCTACACAGGCAGAGCCGCAGCTGAAATCCATAGTCTGTGTGTAGTGGGGGACATCCAAGCGCATTAGAAGGCCATTAAATGCCTCAAATAATAGTTATCTATTTAGATATTATCGGAAGAAGACTATTAGCTGCAGTCTCTGCAGAATTAGCAACATCATCAAGTCTCTGAATTAAACGATACATGTGGGCTGCTGCCAAAGGTTGGTCATCTCCATTTGTGAATACGTATGCTGCCGCCTTAGCTTCTACTTGATCGGCTTCATGTTCTAGATCATTGACTCTACCTATGTGCTGATGCATGATGTCTTTTTCTTTATTAGCAAACGCAGATTCCAAAAGATATTCAAATCTTCCTACTG
>JAPYSW010000019.1 GCA_029936395.1 Candidatus Poseidoniia archaeon | reverse complement strand
GTTTCTTCCACATGGATGAAAGACCTATTTTGAATGCTTTTCTGGAGTAGATAGTTTACTTTTTGTAGTGCACACCTTAGGTATCGAATGAAAATACTGGCTGTCGATGATGATAATGCGGTTAGAATTTCTCTAAAAGTAATGTTTAGGAAATGGGATCATCTCGAATTAGAAGTCGCTGAAGATGCAAAAAATGCTTTAGAAAAACTAGCCACAACCGAATATATAATGATGTTTTGTGATATTGACATGCCTGGAATGAATGGATTAGAATTATTGAAAATTGTGAAAGAAAAATATCCTATAATGCCTGTGATTATGTTAACTGGAAATCAAGACATTAAGACTCCAATTCAAGCATTCCGCGATGGGGCTATGGATTATTTACAAAAACCTATGCAAACTAGAAATGTTCGAGAAGCGATAGATGGTGCTCTTAAATTTGCCGAAGAAGAAGCAAAAAAAGATATTGGGGTTATTGAACTCGGTGACTTTAAAAAAATAGTAGAGAACTTTTCATTAGAAAAAGCAGGGTTAAATGATTCAGGAACGAAAACTGCTGAGTTTTCTAAATTGGCTAGAATTCTTCAAGAAAAGCTCATACATCCAAGTAAAAGAGGACGAATACATAATCTATTTTTACTAACTAAATCAGGCATTGTAATATCTAATTTATCTACAAGTAATGTTAAAGAAAAGGATAGCGATATAATGGGAGGAATGTTCATCGCTGTAAAAGATTTCATGGAAGATGCTGTAAGTTCTAATAGTAGCGAAACATTAAATGATATTACGTTCGGTGAATTTCACATTACATTTGCTTCGGGTGCATACTCCGATATGGCTGTCGTCTACTTGGGGCAACTGGGCCAATATGCTGAAGATGCAATTATCGATACTTTAATTGCCTTTGAATTTGAAAATATGGCTGTTTTAGAGAATTGGAACGGCGATGAAAATTTACTAAAAAATTCTGACAAGTATTTAGAAGATTTATTTGAAAAAATAGATAAGAGTAAAACTAATGTCTAATGAATCCTCAGTTATTAGAACTCTAGAAGAAAAATTAAAAGAAGTTACCAAAGAACTTGAAAAATCTGCACAGTTTCCCCAATCTAATCCTCACTATGTAATTCGAGTCTCTTCAAAAGGAGAACTTTTGTTTGCTAATGAAGCGTCTAAAAATACTGTATTCAGTAATTTAAATAATTTAAAAGATAAAGAACTCATTATTATTTTCCTAAAAACTATGCGAGTTGCTTTGGAAGGTGATGGAAGTGCTATCTCAAAAACGATGAGGTTTGATGGCCGAATATACAATACTACGTTTGTTCCATTCAAAAAAGAAGATTATGTAATAATTTACGGAGTAGATATTACTGAAAGTCAAAAAGAAATGGAAAATCTAGCTAGATTTCCTGAAGAAAATCCACATTCCGTTATTAGAGTTGAGGAAGGTGGGAAAGTTATTTTTGCGAACTCTCCTGCACAAAAACAAATTTTGTTGGAACTAAATACTGAAATAGGAGAAATAGTTCCAAATGAATTGAATAAAACCGTAACTGAATGCCTTAATACTGAAAAATATATAGACGTAAATCATACTTTAGGAAAACGAATTTACGCCTGTACATTCGTTCCCATTAAAGCTCACTCTTATGTAAACATTTATGGGGTTGACATTACTGAAAAAATTGATGCCCAGGATGAAGCTGAGAAGACAAACCAAGAATTGATTCAGGCTGAAAAGATGGCCAGCCTAGGTATTGTTATCTCTGGAATTGCTCATGAAATTAGAAATCCACTGCAAGTAATTATGGCCCTTTCTGAATCTATTGTAGATGATGATGATTTGCCTCGAATTCAAGACGATGCGCATGAAATAGTAGAAGCTTCAAAAAGAATCTCTGAAATAGTTAATGATTTATCGACTCATGCAAGAGATGCAAGAACTACTGGAAACTCATCGGTAAATTTAAACGACGTCGCTAATAAGTCTATGGAAATTTCAAAACATACGAGGAATTTGAAATCTATTGAAATCATAAAACAATATTCAGATGATGTTGTAATTATAGGAAGTTCCTCTGAACTTACACAGGTTATTACAAATTTTGTAAACAATGCAGTCGATGCTATGAATGAAGTAGGGAAATTATGGTTAATTACTAAACTATCTAAAGGCATATGTTCAATTTCTGTGAAAGATAATGGAAGTGGGATGGATGAAGAAACACAAACGAAAATTTTTGATCCTTTCTTTACCACAAAAGAACCTGGCAAAGGAACTGGTTTAGGATTACATGTTGTTAGAAAAATAATTGAAAAACACAGCGCTAAGCTAGAGCTATATTCTAAACTAGGTGAAGGTACTACTTTCACTATTACATTTCCTAGTCTAAAAAAATAATAAGACAAAAGCTTTGTATGGGTTTCGTAGTAACACTTTGTGGATAATTTAATTGATTGGAATGATTTTACCAAGATTGAAATGCGTGTTGGGAAAATCTTAGAGGTTATTGACTTTCCTGAAGCTAGAAAGCCTGCTTACATTTTAACTATTGACTTTGGAGAATTGGGGATTCGTAAAACTTCAGCTCAGATTACAAACTATACTAAAAGTGAATTATTGAAACGTGAAATTGTAGCAGTTTTTAATTTTCCACCAAAACAAATAGGACCTATCATGTCTGAGGTATTAGTTTTAGGAGGAGTTGAACCAGATGGTACCGTTCGCCTTTTGAAACCAGACCCTCGTTGTCAATTAGGAAGTCGTGTCGGATGAATCCTTACATTGCCATTACTAGGCCTGGAAATGCAATTTTAACAGCTACTGCTGTCCTCGCTGGGGCCTTTATTGCAGCAGGGCCTGAAATAATAGAATTTAAAACTGAAATTGCTATTTGTTGTGTGTCTGCTATGATGCTGGTAGGGGGTGGAAATGCCCTTAATGATTATAATGATCGAGAATCCGATAAGTTAAATCATCCTAAAAGACCTATACCTTCAGGTCAAATTAAAGCTGAAACTGCACTTAACTATGCTCAACTATTGCTCGCAATAGGGCTTCTGATCTTATTTTTTACTCTTGCAAACAAGATGCCTTTTGTAATTGCATTAATGGGAATTGGAACACTTATAGCATATGAGAATGGTTTAAAAGCTGCAGGAATAACTGGAAATATTTCGGTTGGTTTAATGTCTGGAGCTGTTTTTCTATATGCTGGCATGGCTGTAAATGATCCTGGGCCTACTCTATGGATGTTTGGATTAGCAGTACTTGCCACCGTCTCTAGAGAAATTATTAAAGATATTCAAGATTTAAAAGGAGATCAAGATAGGACAACGCTCCCTACCCGGATTGGGGAGAATAATGCTCTAAACTTAGCAACTTTTATTCTTTTAGTGGCTGTTGCCTTGAGTTATACTGCTATAAATTCTTTTGAGAATTTGGCAAGAGTTGCTTATGTTGGAGGGATTAGTTTAGCAAATGGCATAATGCTTCTTGGAATATATAATTCCCAATTAAAAAACTATTTTGCCGGACAACAAAATATCAAACAAGGAATGGGCCTTGCGATGTTGGCTTTCATTTTGGCAGCTGGATTAAACTAATTTTTTAATCAAATACATTAATATATGTACATATATACATATAATTATATGAATAGTGAAGTTTTCAAGGCATTAGGAAACAAAACTAGATTGAAAATAATTAAAACATTAATGATTAGAGAACATAATGTAACTGATTTGACTCAAATTTCAGGAAAAGATCAAACTACCATTTCAAGACATCTTTCAACTTTAGCAAACAGCAAGATAATAAAACATAAACGTATTGGAAGAAACATTTTCTATAGTATAATTAATATGGAAATGGAAGAATGGTTAAAACTGACGATAACTATTAAAAGAAAAATACCAATTGAATCAGTACTTCGGGATAAAATTAAAGACTTTTTAAATAAACAGAAAAAAGAGATATATGAATAAAGAAATAGAAGAACAAAATGAAGAGAAATTAGTTAGATTAAAATTATTAAGTAATAGATTAGATGAAATTATTATAATACCTGGAACAAAATATAAAATTGGTATTGACCCAATTATAGGAGTCATCCCTATTATTGGAGACTTGCTGGGAAGTATAATCTCTATCTATATCATATATTCAGGATCTAAGATGGGATTGTCATCACGAGTCATTATCAAGATGGGAATGAATCTCGGATTAGACTTTGTTGTTGGCCTAATCCCTATATTTGGAGATATTTTTGATATGGGATGGAAAGCAAATAAAAAAAATATAGAACTTATTGAAAAAAATATAAACCCAACAAGTGAAAATGGCACCCTGAGTAATTTGATAATAGCTACGCTAACTACTCTAATTTTGGTTGTTTTCCTAATGATATTAGACTTTTTAACCTAAAAATCGAGAGCGTAGCAACTACCGAGTAAACAAAAATTACTTTGTTACTTTAATTATGCTTTGCCGAGAATTCGATACATTCCGGTGCCACAGGTTCCACAGGTTCCCTTCATGGCTCTACGACCGTTCTTCATTGTGACTTCTTCACCTTTTGTTATCTCTTGCTTGGCTTTACACTTTACGCAGTATCCTTCCATATGAGATAAGCACAGAATAGGCGATATAAAGGAAACGGGTGGTTGCCTTTAGAGTCCGCGATTAATTAATGTGGCAAAAAATACTAGAATAATGCCCATGATTACGAACCAAACTGGAGGGTCATGATCATGATCATGGCTATGAACTTCAGGCAAAACATCAACTGTTGATACATAAATGAAAGTCCCTGCTGAAAATAATAATGCTAATCCGATATTATTGTCGGTAGCAAAGGAAGTATCTTTTAGTATAAAGAAAGTTAGAATAGATACAATTGGTGAGGATATAGCAAATAATAATAGATATATTTTAGATCGTGAATCATTGATTCCCACGTGTCTTAAAAATGAAGATAATCCAAAAGCCGTAGGTCCTTTATGGAGCATTATTGCTATAAACACTATCAAACCAATTTCAGTACTAGTAGAAACCGAAGCTCCAACTGCAAGCCCATCTACGGCTCCATGAACTAACAAACCAATTGTTGCAGAGATACCCAGAAGATCTTTGTCTTCATCATGGTGAACTGCATGTGGAAGGCCCACGACTTCTAACAATAACATGATGACAAAACCGCCCAAGATAGATAAACCTATAGTGGAGGTTTCAATATTATGTTCTTCACCACTGTATTCAATAATCTCTAAGGCTTCTGGAATTATAACAAGAAAAGCTGAACCAATAAGGACTCCTGCCCCGATTGCCGTGAGTTGTTTCATACGATCTGATGAAAGATCTAAACTCAACGGGATGTAACCAAATGCCATAACTGAAATAAACATTATTATAGCAAATACAAAAATTAATATTTGAGGATCCATTAACTACAACCTAAAGTACAATCACAATCTATATTGGCTTCATGTTTATGATTGTGCTCATATTCCGGATATAAAACATACCTAGAACTCCTTGACATAATTACTGAAATAAGCTATAATATAAAAAGATTGTAATTCTATTATTAAAAGTATATCAAATTAGTATTGTTCTCAAACTTGTGGATTTAGTGGACTTTTGTTAATCCTTAGAAAATATCTTATTGTCGTTTCTAAAAGATTTAAATTCTAGTGCATTTCCACAAGGATCAAGGAAGAACATTGTGGCTTGCTCTCCTGCTTCTCCTTTGAAACGAATGTGAGGATCAATAATGAAATCCATATTTGAATCTTTAAGACGTTGGGACAATATTTGCCAGTCTGCCATTTCAAGTATCACGCCAAAATGACTGGACGGTACTTCATCGCCATCTACTGTATTGGTTTGAACTGTAGCTAATTTACTTACTAAATGGGCAACTACTTGGTGCCCATACATATCAAAATCAACCCATTTGCCTGAACTACGGCCTACTTTGCAGCCTAGCACATTAGTATAAAATTCACGAGTTTTTTCAAGATTGTCTACAGGAAATGCTAGATGGAATGGGCGCATAATATCATATTGTGAACCTCTTTTTACATATTATCTTAAGTAGAATGATACCAAATATAAATTAATGAACGAAACAATTCTAATTTTTGCAATTGTCGTTTATGGACTATTTATTATTTTTGGAACTAAATGGGTTTTTGAATTCATGATGGCTCAAAATATGAAAGAAAATGTAGCCATTTACTATAATCGGAAAATATTGCATATGTTCTGTGGGGGATTAATTGGAATTATGGCCCCATCTATTCTCAGTGAGCCTATTTACGCACTTTACATTGGTATTTTATTCACAATTATTACATACATTCCATATTACACTGGACACTTGCTTTACTGGGTTCAAACTAATGACAACAAAAATGACGTGAATTTTTGCTTTATGGCTGGAGCCTCTGTATATCTAATATGGGAATTATTAGATGACCCTTACTTGGCGATAATACCGTTGCTGTTCATGGCTTTTGGTGATGGCGTAACTGGTATTGTAAGGAATATTAAATTTGGATATAGAACCAAAAATCCAATTGGAAATGTTTTCATGGCAATTGTTTGTATCCCTATAGGGTACTATCTTGGAGGACTCTCTGATCCAGCTCTACCCATTTGGGGAGTTATAGCAGCTATTGTAGCAACATTCGTAGAACGATATGAATTCGGACCTATTGATGATAATGTCTTGATTACCGTCTCAGCTACAATTGTATTATTAATTGGAAATGAAGTTGGGCCTTTGCTAAGCTGAATATTCAGCCACCATTTTCAGATAAATACTAAAGAATAGAATGATCATTCCTATTACTGACACAACCACTCTAGGAACTACGATCTTTAACATCCCAGTAATACTTAATGAATGACGATAATCTAGCCATTCTTTGTCAAAAAGAACCGTCCCAACTGTAAATGCCAATAATGTCAACCAAGTTATTACTTGAAATTTGGGAAATAACATAAAACCCCGAGGAGTGCCAAAGTAAATATCCAATACCGAAAATACAATTGATAAAGTTAAGAGATAGGTCAGAAATGTTACAAAAAATGAAGATACAAAAGAAGTGAAAATAAGATCTAAGCTTTCTTTATTCTTATTTATTTTTGATTTCAAGCCATAGTTAAGAAATCCATAATTTATTGTAGTGAGTATAAGCAAGAATAAGCCAAAGAATGGCAAAGACCTAATGTAAAATTCATTCATAGGTTTTCGCCAAGGCTCGGCTTTACCTTCGATAATTAATTGATGGAGGGCATTTGCCCCTGATTGAGTTACGTCTAAAGATGTAAAAGTTAAAACATAATCTTGTTCAGGATTAACAATAACTCTTTGCCCGTGTAAACCAGATGCAACATAATAATCTTCGTAAATCCACCACAAATAGCCATATCCCTCAGTTGGAATCGTGGAATATACAAACTTAACATCTGAGCCCATACTGTCGGTTGTAGATTCATTAACCCACTCTTCTGAAACTATACGTTCTCCATTCCATACACCGCCCTGAATATATAATTGTCCAAGCTTAGCCATCTCTCTTGGAGCTAAATACAATCCAAACCCTCCAAACGCTAAATCAGATTCATCTTTAGTCCATAGTACGTTTTTAATCTGTAAAGGATCGAATAAGTATTCAGTTGCAAACTCATCAATGGTCATATTGGATTGTGACTCTATTATCTTCAATAGAATTGAAGGCGCTTGTGAATCATAAACCCATGCAGTTCCAGGTTCATACTTAACTGGGCGATTCAATACATATTCAGCTCTTGAGCCCTCTACAATTGGTCCTAAAGTTGGATCTCCGCCATAATCAAAGCCTGAAGTCATCATCAAAAGATGTTTTATCGCAACTTTTTGTTTATTAGGAGAATCATTCTCAAACGTCTGATTTGGAAAATAACTCCATATTAAATCATCAATACTTCCAATTAATCCCTGATCAAGAGCAATACCTACCAAAGCTGATGTGAAACTTTTGGTAACTGAATATGTATTAAATTTTGTATTATAACTAAAATCATTATAATATTCTTCATAAACTATAGTGCCATTTTTAACTAAAATCACACTATTGGCAGGATAATCTATCCTTTCCAATTCTAAAAACATCTGATCAAATTCAGGTTTCATATCATATTGTGATTCGAGATCTACAGACCAGCCATCACTTTCCAAAACATACGTTTTTTCACCGCCGTCCTCATAATAAGAAAAAATATTATCAAAATAAATATTATGATATATCGTCATTAAAAAAAGTAAAACAATAATTGAAGCTATAAATTTTCGATTATTATTGAATTTTTGCATAAATTACTCTACTGGCTTTATACTTAAATTGTACTTAGGTTAAAAAAGTTGGGAAATTAACCGGGCAGCTTATGTGGTTTAGCTATATTGGCTTCCATCATTTTTAATTCATCTATTCCACTTATGAGGACTTTAGAATCTGGGATCAATTCTTCATCTCCTATTTTACCCTCATACTCTATCCTGGAAAGAATATACTTCATACAATTAATTCTTGCTTTTTTCTTATTATCTGAACGGACAATTGTCCAAGGAGATAAACTTGTATTTGTTTCTAACAACATTTGAAATTTACGCATGGTGTATTCTCCCCAAAGATCTTGTGCTTGCATATCAACAGGCGATAATTTGTATTGCTTTAGTGGATCTTTAGATCGTTTTTCAAATCTTTTTAGTTGCATCTTTTTAGATACGGAAAAATATAATTTGACTAAAATTATCCCTTCCTTTACCAAAATACGTTCAAAAACAGGCGCATATTTCAAGAATCGTTTATGTTGTTCATCTGTGCAAAAGCCCATTACAGGTTCAACCATAGCTCTATTGTACCAACTTCTATCAAAAAGAACTATTTCTCCACCAGATGGCAAATGGTCAGTATATCTTTGAAAATACCATTGAGTTTTCTCAGTATCGCTTGGTTTTTCTAAAGCCACTACTCGCGCACCTCGTGGATTAAGGTGCTCACGTATTCTTTTGATTGTACCGCCCTTTCCGGCTGCATCACGACCCTCGAATAGTAAAACTATTCTTTGGCCTGTTTTTCTGACGTGAGTTTGTAACTTTAAAAGTTCAATTTGAAGCTTCAATTTCTCTTGTTCATACTCGATAGTCGATTTGGGAATCCACATTTGTATCTTGTTATCTGAAGCTTTTGCGTCCTTGTTTTTCAAGGCTTCGCCTTCTGATAATTTTACCTTCTTATTTTCTACCACGAAATATTCTAAACATACTGCTTGATATAAAATTTATTATTTTGAAAACCGACTCATAAAATCCCAAGCCATTTGAGAGGCATCCACAGTCCCTAGAGTGCCTGGGTCTGGTGAACCAGGATCCTTCTTTGCATACACATTGTGCGTTCCTGCATGAATTGTTACAAGAGCTACTTCAGAACTATTATCGCAATTGGTAAATCCTTGAATATTATAGAATATTTCTTCTTCGGTCCAATCGGGAGTATTACCCGAACAACCATTCATCTCTTTCCAATTGTAAAGATTTTGAATTGCTCCAGTATTCCAAATCTCTTGCTGAAAAAAGATTCCAGATGGACCTATATTTGAATAAAGGGCTATTTCATCGAAAAAACCATGAATCTCCATAACTGGAACGGGAGAATAGTTTGAAGCTTCTTCGCCAATAAAATACATTGACATGCACGCTACGGCCGTAATTAGATCTGAAGCCTCATTAGCAAGAGATTGAGACATTGCGCAGCCGTTAGACCATCCAGTAAAATATACTCTGTTGGAGTCTACTGGAAATCTTTCCAACGAATCTGTAATTAGAGTTTGCAAAAAACCCATGTCATCTATGTTTTCGTCTTTAGCTGGATCACAACAAGCCCCAAAATTCCATGATTCTCCATATCCTTGGGGATAAATGACAATTGCGTTATTCTCTCTACCTATTTTATCCATATCTGTAAAGTTGTATTGCTGGTATGCATTCCTCTGTAAACCATGTAAATCCAATAGAATAGGTATTGACTTTGTAATATCTGTTTGGTCGGGAACATACAAAATCCAGCATCTTTCAATACCACCGTGTTCAAAACACTCTTCTTTCATTCCTCTAAACAAAGTATCATTGTTTTCCACTGGAGGATCCTGTGGTTCTTCATCAACTGTATCATTTGTTTCTTGAGTTTCATCTATCTCATCTAATTTTATAACCTCAGATTCTTCTGTTTCATAAATGAAAAAATAACCATATGCTCCACTTGTTCCTGTAATCAAAAGCATTATGACCAACAACAATGATGTCTTTTTCATTTTTATATTTTGTTTATATCTCTAAGGAATAGCTATATTCGCCACGGCAAGCCTTCGAATTCATTTCTGCGCGATGATAAAAAGTAGCATAAGTTGTATCTAAATTTGCATTATTTCCCCCCCAGGCCCGTAATGCAGATTGCTGAAGTGCTCGGCCATAAGAAAAACTCAATTTCCAAGGATAGTCTCCCATTGCATTCATAGCATTCAAATGTTCGGTAGCTTCAGTTTCAGATTGGCCTCCCGATAGGAAAACTATGCCTGGTACTTCCTCAGGTACAGAAGACATCAGACATTTTACAGTCATTTTAGCTACTTCATTCATATCTGCCTGAACTGGACATTCTTTACCTGAAATTACCATATTTGGTTTTAATAAAATTCCTGGCAGATATACACCTTCTTTTTCTAATTCATTAAATGTTGTTCTAAGTGTTTTTTCTGAAACTTCATAACAAGTTTCAATGGTATGGGCTCCATCCATCAATACTTCTGGTTCAACTATTGGAACTAAATTTGCATCTTGACATGCTTTTGCATATTTTGCAAGAGCTGAAGCATTAATTTGAATACATTCATTTGTAGGAATTTCATCACCAATTGTGATAACTGCTCGCCATTTTGCAAAGCGCGCACCTAATTTGTAAAATTCTACACATCTTTCATATAAACCATCTAAACCTTTTGTTATTTTCTCAGATGGAGAGTTATCCATTGGATGGGCTCCTTTGTCTACCTTAATCCCAGGATACACCCCTTTTGATTCTAATATTTTAGACAATCTCGTTCCATCTTCTGATTTTTGTTCTAAGGTTTCTTCAAATAATATAACTCCTGAAATAAAATGTTCCATACTCTCTGTATCAAATAAAGCTTGACGGAAATCTCTACGATTTGCTTCAGTATTTTCTTGGTTGATTAATGCCAATCTTTTGCCCATCGTTGGTGTACTTTCATCTGCAGCTAAAATTCCCTTTCCAGATGAAACAATTGCACTAGCTACGGTAGCTAAACTTTCTTTGTCCATATTTTACACAAAACGGCCTGAATAAAACAATTAGGGGCTATTTTGACCTATGTCAGTTAACATTCCAACAAACCAAGCTTGTGTGATGTCGAAAATTTTGCCACCTTTGATTAGTTGCAAATCAATTAATCCCAATTTCTCTTCATTGTTCTCGTCCAATCCAACTAAACCACTTTCTCCATTTAAAGCAAAATCTACCGCCATAAATGCAGATTTTTTGATTAAATCTAAATCACGTTTACCGGGCTTAGCTGAACGTGCAAAATATCCGCTCTTTTGAATTAATGTTTTGTCAGCCCCTAAAGCTTCAGCAAATTGATCGGCAAACCATTGCCCGGGATTTATATCATCTAGACGTACATGTCCAAATGCATCTATTGGAACTTTTTTGCCCTGAGACTCTATCTCTCTGACTATTGTATTCATCCCAGCCCCTTCACTTAAGAATATATTTACACAATCATTTTTGTCCATGCACTCTTTCAATCGTTTGGATTCGGATTTAAAATCAATATTTAATTCAGGAATATAAACGGCATGAACATCCCACCTTTCCTTAGAAATAAACAACTCCGAAAGATAATTTTTTGAAGATAATTTTTTACGATATTCGTAAGCTGTGCCTGCTGTAAGCCAGCCACAATGCCTTCCCATTATTTCATGAATAATTAATTGACGGCGGCTAGTTGTATTTTCATTAACAATGTTATCAAAAAATATAGCACCTTGTTCTGCTGCCGTCCAAGCACCTAATGTTTGCGCAATTGGAATTACATCATTATCAACCGTTTTCGGTAAACCAACGACTGTGAGATTTCTACCAGATTCTTTTAGATGCTTTGCTAAGGCTGCAGCCATTGTATTGGTGTCGTCGCCTCCAATTGTGTGCAAGATATCAATTTTGTCTTTAACTAATTGATTTGCAGCAACTTCTAGAGGATTTTGACCTTTCTTAACATATCCTTTCTTTACGCAATCTTCAATATTTGTTAATTTTATTCGACTATTGCCAATTGGACTCCCACCAAAATGGTACAGTACTTCATGGTTTTTTCTTATCTCGTCTGAAAATTTAACCGAATTACCAAGTAAAAGGCCCCTGTAGCCATGCATATATCCTATAATTTCAACGTCGGTTGAAACTTGATTATACTTTTCAACCAATCCGCCAATTGCTGCTGAAAGACAAGGCGCAATTCCTCCGCTAGTCAATATCCCTACTTTTGGCATAAGACCCGAAAGAACAGGCAAGTTAAAAATTGTTGCCTTGGTTTTCATAAATGTCTTTTATATACTAATCCCTATAAACTAAAATGCTAAATGCTTAAGTCACCTAAAATAGGTCAAATATAGGATAAAACTACCGTCGATAAACCCTAATTCTAATCATTTGGAGGGTAGAATTTATATAAACCACTTGACTGGCCACAAGCTCCAGTAGTCATCTGTTTCACGGTTAGAGGACACAAGGGCCTGTAGCTCAGCTAGGTAGAGCGTCCGGCTTTTAACCGGACGGCCAAGGGTTCGAATCCCTTCAGGCCCGCCAGATGTTTATTGGTAAAGGAAGCAACATGAAAACAGGGAAACAAGGAGTGACTACCGAAATTGCCCAACCTAGAAGGAGAATCTAAATGAACGATAACGTATTGTGGTTAAACAAGCTAGTACCAAAGCACATTTTACTTAATGATGCTGAAGTGGAAAGTACATTGGGGCCTTTGAACGTAATTAAAACACAATTACCTAAAATTCTCTTAAAAGATCCTGCACTGAAAGCATTAGATACTGAGGCTAAGCCAGGAGATGTTGTTGAAATTCATAGAGTTAGTGAAAGCGCAGGAGCAAACAAAGCATATCGAATAGTGGTGGAAGAATGAATAATAATCGTCAATTAATCAAAGCTTTTTTCAAAAGTAGAAGCATATCTGGGCCTAGTGCAGCACTAGTCAATCATCAATTGGGTTCATTTAATGACTTTTTACCTCATGAAAAAAATAGAGCTCCTTGGATGCAAAGAGTTGTTGACAATATTTCAGTAGGGGCTGATGAATCGCTTAGAGGGGCTATCCGTTTAGAATTGGGAGATTTAGATGTTGTGGTAAATCTTAGTAAAATCAGAATTGGAAGGCCTATGGTTTACGAAGCAAATGGTTCAACTACAGAATCTATTCCAATGATGGCAAGATTACGTAATATGACCTATGCTGCACCTATTTATCTGAATTTTACAATCATTGAAGAAGGAATTGAAATAGAAGAAGTTGAAGAAGAAATTGGAAATATGCCCGTTATGATAAAATCCATACTATGTAACTTACACCGAAATTACTTAACTGGAGAAAATTCAAGTGATGAAGAATACAAAAAAGGATTGAGATCTAAGAATGAGGATCCTGAAGACCCTGGCGGGTATTTCATTGTAAATGGAACTGAAAGAGTATTGGTTTGTTTAGAAGATTTGGCTCCAAACCGAGTAATGGTTGAAAGTGAACAGAGATATGCAAGGCAAACCGAATTAGCTAAAGTTTTCTCACAAAGAGAAGGTTTCCGTGCATTAACTGTCGTAGAAAAGAAAAAGGACGGAATTCTTTCAGTATCTATTCCAGTTGCTTCTGGACAAGTGCCTCTAGCTATTTTGATGATGGCTCTTGGAATGGAATCTGCAGATGATATAATGCACCAGATAAATCCTGAGAATAAGAATGAAATGCAAAATCTAATTCTAGCTAATATTGAAGAAGTTCATGCTCCAGGAGATGGTACAAAAGGAATTTATACTACTCAAGAAGCTCTCGAATATCTTGAAAGAAGATTTGCAGCTGGACAATCTAAAGAATATAGAAGAAAGAGAATAGATTATATTTTAGATAATACTCTTCTTCCTCATCTCAGTACTAATTTTGAAGCCAGAACTAAAAAATCTGTTTTCCTCGGGCGTATGGCTAGAGAAGTTTTAGAATTACATAGAGGCGAAAGAAAACCAGATGACAAGGATCATTATGCTAATAAAAGATTAAAACTTGCTGGAAATTTAATGGAAGAATTATTCCGTTCAGGTCTTCAAGCATTATTAAATGATATGAAATATCAAATGGAACGTTCATATTCGAAGAGAAAAGAAAATCGGATACACCATGCCGTACGTCGTGATGTGTTAACAAATAAAATAATGCATGCAATGGCCACAGGCAACTGGACTGGTGGAAGAGCTGGGGTATCACAATTATTAGATCGAACCTGTAATATGGCTACCTTATCACATTTGCGAAGAGTTATTTCACCACTTACTAGATCTCAGCCGCATTTTGAAGCTCGTGATTTACATCCAACTCAATTTGGAAGATTGTGCCCTAATGAAACTCCTGAAGGTCAAAATTGTGGTTTAGTTAAAAATTTAGCACTTATGGTTGATGTTTCTGAAAATCTCCCTAATGACATAGTCCTTGAATCATTTGAAGAATTAGATATTACTTCTATTGATAAGGGTGAATCTGAAGGTGGAAAAGTTTACTTTAACGGTGACTTGATTGGTACTCACAAAGCTCCTGAAGATTTAGTAGCTGAAATTAGGGTACGTAGAAAAAAGAACTTGATTAGTAATGTTGTTAATGTCAGGTATGATGAATCATTGAATGATGTAATTATCAATAGTGACCCTGGTCGAATTAGAAGGCCATTGATAGTTGTCAACAGAAATAATAAATTAGCATTAAAACAACGTGATGTTGATAACCTTGTTCAAGGAAAATTTGAGTGGGAGCACTTAATTGAATCGGGTCTTATTGAATATATTGATGCTGAAGAAGAAGAAAATTGTTTGATTGCTTTAAACGAAGAGGCTTTGAAACTTAATAAAAAAACTCACAAATACAGCCACATGGAAGTCGATCCTATGGTTATACTTGGTGTAGCTACTTCGAACGTACCATTCCCTGAACATAATTCATCTCCAAGATGTACAATGGGTGCAGGTATGTCAAAACAGTCTCTAGGAATGGGACAGGCAAATTACCGTATCAGACCAGATACTCGCGGACATTTACTTCATTATGCTCAAAGGCCTATGATTCAAACTGAAGCAATGAAATATAATACGTTAAGAAAAAGACCTGCTGGCCAAAATATGGTAGTTGCAGTTATGTCATACCATGGATACAATATGGAGGACGCTCTTATATTTAACCGAGGATCTATAGATCGAGGCCTTGGTAGATCTACTTTCCTTAGGACATATATGTCTGAAGAGAGAAGATATCCTGGCGGACAAGAAGATCGTTTCGTTATTCCAGGCCCTGAAGTTAGAGGTGCACGTTCTGAGGAAGCTTACTTCTATCTAGAAGAAGATGGTTTGATTTATCCTGAAATTGACTTGTATGGTAAAGAAGTTCTTATTGGAAAAACTAGTCCGCCTAGATTCTTAGCTGAACCTACTGATTTCTTAAGTCCGCAGAAAGTTAGAGAATCTTCACTAACAGTAAGGCATGGTGAGAAAGGTGTCGTTGATTCGGTTATGTTATCAGAAACGGAAAATGGTTCTAGAATAGCTAGGATTCGAGTACGCGACCAGAGAGTCCCTGAGATGGGTGATAAATTCGCCAGTAGACACGGACAAAAAGGAGTTGTTGGACACATGGTCCCTCCTGAAGGAATGCCATTTACTGAACAAGGGATCACGCCCGATTTGATCATTAATCCTCACGCTATTCCGTCTCGTATGACTGTAGCTCATGTTTTAGAAATGATTGGTGGAAAAGTTGGTAGTATGGATGGACGACCTGTTGACGGCAGTGCTTTTTCAGGTGAAAAAGAAGTTGATTTGAGACAGAGTTTAGCCGAATACGGTTTGAAACATAGTGGAAGAGAGGTATTGTACGACGGACAGACTGGTCGTCGAATAGATGCGGAAATTTTCATTGGCGTTATTTATTATCAAAAATTACACCACATGGTGTCTGGAAAATTACATGCTAGATCTCGTGGACCTGTACAATTATTGACAAGACAACCTACAGAAGGTAGAGCCCGTATGGGAGGTCTACGATTTGGAGAAATGGAACGTGATTGTTTGATTGCTCATGGTGCTGCAATGGTTATCAAAGATAGATTATTAGATGAAAGTGATAAAACTATTCAGTATGTTGATAGTAAATCCGGACATATTAGTTACTTAGATCGCAGAGGTGTTCTTACCTCTCCAATGGGAGATAATACTTCTATTTATCCAGTTGCAATGTCTTACGCATTTAAGTTATTATTAGAGGAATTAAAATCGCTTGGAATTGCTGCAAGACTTAGATTGGAGGATTTATCATGAGGGAAATGATACCAAAGAGAATTGGAAGAATTGATTTTGCTCTTATGGGGCCAAAAGAAGTCCGAAAATTATCTGCTACGAAAGTTATTACAGCAGATACCTACGATGATGATGGATTCCCAATTCCAATGGGGTTGATGGATTTACACATGGGTGTTATTGAACCTGGATTGAGGTGTAAAACTAGCGGCCGTAAAATGGATGAAGATCCGGGGCACTTTGGCCATATTGATTTAGCAATGCCCGTTATTCATGCAGGATATTCAAAAACTGTAAAGGACCTTATGAATGCAACGCATCCAAGTTCTGGCAGAATTATGCTAACTCAAGATAGAATTGATCATTACAATAAGCAAATTCAAGCATTGATTGATTCAGAGTCTGGAACAACTGTCACTATTGGCGGAATAACAAGAAGGGCCATTCGCGAAGCTGTAAAGGCAAAAACTTGCCCGCATTGTGGTGAACCAAAAATTAAAGTTATGTTAGACAAGCCTACGACTTTCCGTGAAGAAGGTCGTAAACTAACGCCTAAGGAAGTTCGTTCTCGTCTTGAAAAAATACCTGACTCCGACTTGTTGTGTCTTGGATTTAATCCTAAGATAACAAGGCCAGAATACATGGTTCTAACTGTGCTCTCTGTCCCTCCAGTCCCAATGAGACCTTCGATTACTCTTGAATCTGGAGAGCGATCAGAAGATGACCTTACTCACAAATTGGTGGATGTTTTAAGAATCAACCAACGTTTAAGAGAAAATAGAGATGCTGGAGCGCCTCAACTAATTGTTGAAGATCTTTGGGAATTATTGCAGTATCATATTACTACTTATTTTGATAATCAAACGGCAGGAATACCTACTGCAAGACACCGATCTGGAAGACCACTCAAAACAATTGTACAAAGATTAAAAGGTAAAGAAGGACGTTTCAGATCTAATTTATCTGGAAAACGTGTTAATTTCTCAGCCCGTACGGTAATTACTCCTGACCCTTATTTGAGTATTAACCAAGTTGGAGTTCCTGAACTCGCAGCTCGTGAATTAACGGTACCAGTTAGAATTAATATTCATAATTTAACCTTTATGAGGAATATCATTAAAGAAAACTTTATGCCAAGTGATCCTGACCAATATATTCCTGGAATAAATTATATGATAAGACCTGATGGTCGAAGAGTTAAGCTAACTGAAGATAATTGGGAATTTAACCATGAACGTCTCGAACCTGGTTTTGTTGTTGAAAGACATTTGATGGATGGGGATATTGTCCTATTCAACCGTCAACCAAGTTTACACCGTATGTCTATGATGGCACACGAAGTTCGCATAATGAAAGGTAAAACATTTAGAATAAATTTATGTGTTTGTCCACCTTACAATGCAGATTTCGATGGAGACGAAATGAATCTCCATGTTGTCCAATCTGAAGAAGCTCGAGCTGAGGCAAGAATTCTAATGAGAGTTCAAGAACACATTCGTTCCCCTAGATTCGGAGGAGTAGTTATTGGAGCAATTCATGACCACATAACTGGTATGTTCTTGTTAACCTACGGAGATGCAAGTTATGATATAGATCAAACGGTTCGAATTTTATCTCGTGTTGAGTTCAAAGGAGATTTGCCAAAACCAGATTATCCTAAAGCCAAAGGCGGTCCTCGATGGTCTGGTAGACAAATATTCTCAGTTCTTCTCCCAGATGACATGAATTTGACATATAATTCTTCAGTTTATTTTGCAGATAGAAGTGTGCAAGAAAATGAAGATTTAGGAATGATTGTAGAAATCGTAAATGGAAATATGATTAAGGGGCCAGTTGATGGTAATTCTATTTCTGCATTTAAAGGTAAAATTTTAGAAGAAATATCAAGATTGAAGGGAGCTAATGTAGCTAAAGAATTTATTGATAAAGTTACTAGATTAGCAGTGGGAGCACTTATGGAAACTGGATGCACAACTGGTATCGATGACGCGGACGTTCCAGAAGAGGCTTTAGCACAAATTTTCGCAGCTCAAAAGAAAACTGTGAAGAATGTTGATAAATTGGTACAATCTTATAATGCTGGTAAATTACAACCAAGACCTGGCCGAAGTGCTGAAGAAACTTTAGAAGTGGAAATCATGTCTTTACTTGGTAAAGTGCGTGATACTTCTGGAGAAATTGCAGGATGGCATCTTGGTATGGATAATTTCGCAGTTATTATGGCACGCTCAGGGGCCCGTGGTAGTATGCTGAACTTATCTCAGATGGCTGGATCGATAGGTCAACAGGCTGTTCGAGGTGAGCGTATTTCACGTGGTTACGAACAGAGAACCTTATCTCACTTTAACAAAGGGGATCTCGGTGCAGATGCTAAAGGTTTTGTCCGTTCATCATATAAGAGAGGATTAAATCCAACTGAATATTTCTTCCACTCCATGGGTGGTCGTGAAGGACTGGTCGATACTGCAGTTAGAACATCTCGCTCTGGATATATGCAACGACGTTTAGTCAATGCTTTAGAAGATCTTAGAGTCAAATACGATGGAACCGTTCGTAACACGGCAAATACAGTTGTTCAGTTCAAATACGGTGAAGATTCGATAGATCCTACTCGAAGTAAATTTGGTGATGCGATCGATATTGAAGGACTTATTAGTAAATTAAAGAGAGGAAAGAAATAATGGCAAGATTAGATACAATCAGGGCTCTTGAAAGGCGCGGACTATCGCCAAACTTGGCTGAGAAAGTTGTTGACTTAGGTTACCTTTTGGGTACTTTAAAGAAAAGTGATCTAAAAACATTAAAGAAAAATTTCCATTACAAAGAAATTCTACAACTAATCGATGTTTCTAAGAATACTTTAATCGATAGAGAAGATATTGTTCTAAAAGCAATTGATGAGGGAGACATTAGCGATGGTCCTATTACTGCAGATCAAGCTCTTCGAAGAGTTGAAAAGAAATTAGGAGTTATATGGTCTTTACCCGAAGGGTATACTATTGATGGAGTGGCTTCACACATCTCTAAAAAAGGTCAAGTTCTATTGGGTGTAGCTTTCCCTATAAATTCTAAACAATTTAGATATCCCTTCAATGGTTATGTTTACCTAAAAACAAGAGGAATCTGCTATCAATCGGTTGTTAGTGAAGTTGTTTCTTTTGATAGGCCAAACGTACCTGAAGAAGAAAAATTGTTACTGCCTGCACACACTGAAGAACCTTATGTCACTTTCTTAAGAATAGAACAATTAATTGAATTGCCTAGAACTATTAGACTTGAAGAATTCCGTAAAATGGACGGGACACAAGTAAAATCTGCAAGAAATTATACTCAAGTTGAAGATGCTTTGGACTTAGATCGTGAGCGTTTAAGATTTGAAGAAGAAAGACTTACAGCTGTCAAAATGTATAGAGAAATGGGATTAAGTGAAAAAGTATCTCGTAGTTTATACAAATATGGTATTTTCAAGGCTTCACAAGTAGTTATTGCAACAGATAATGAATTGAGAAATGCTGGAGTTCCAGCTTCAAAAATAGCTAAATTAAGAGATGCGGCTGCCGGAGCTGCTGCAATTGAATTGCAAGTACCTGTTCCTCAAAAAGCTAAAGCTAAAGCTGATTCAAAAGATCAAGATGATGGTGCTATTATTAAAACTGCAAATAGATATCGTAAATCTGCATTGAAACTTGGTAGTAAACTTCCTGATGTTTATCTCGAAGAATTAGCTAGAGAAGCTGAAACAAGTAAATTAACTAAAAATGGCATACTAGAAATTGTAGACAAATATACTAAACTTGATATTGCTGAAACTAACGTAAAAGAAATTATTTCAAAGAAAGAAAAGAAATTACCTCAATCAATTACTCGACTTATTGCTGAAAAGAGTATTGAACATGGATTGAAAGGTAAGGATTTAGATATAATTATTGACGGATCTATGACCCAATACTTCCAAAATGAAGTTGATGCTACTGAAGCTGTTGGAGTTATAGCTGCGCAATCAATCGGTGAACCGGGAACTCAGATGACCATGCGTACTTTCCACTACGCCGGTGTTGCTGAAATGAATGTTACTCTTGGATTGCCGCGTTTAATTGAAATTGTAGATGCAAGACGAATTCCAAAAACACCAATCATGGAAGTTTATTTGGAACCAGATGTCTCTAAAAATGAAAAGGTTGCATTGGAAATTGCAAGTCAAATTGAAGCAAAATCTGTAAGTCAATTAGCTAAAATAAATACTGATATTACCAATCTAAGAGTATTGATAGAACCTGATAAGAAAATATTGAAAGAAAGAGGCCTTCCGATTGAAGAACTTGCAGCTAGAATAAAGAAAAGAGGACGGCTAAAATCTACATTTACTATTGAGAGTGGCGTCATCATACTTGAAGAAGCTGAAGTTTCTTTCAAAAAATTATACCTAATTGAAGACAAGGTTAGTCATTTGATGGTTGATGGTATCGGAGATATTCAAAGAGCTATTGTACGAAAAGAAGGTAATGAATACGTAATTTTTACGGAGGGTTCTGATTTGAAAGCAATTTTAGAAGTTCCTGGCGTAGATCCTGTACGAACTAGTACTAATTCATTACATGAGGTTGCTGAAGTACTTGGTATTGAAGCTGCTAGAATTTCAATTGTAGATGAGCTTCATAAGACATTATCTGAACAAGGTCTTCTTGTGGATCATAGACACAATCTGTTGGTCGCCGATGTTATGACTAATACCGGAGCAATACAAGCTATTGGTAGACATGGTATTTCAGGAGCGAAAGTATCTGTTTTGGCACGTGCAGCTTTCGAAATTACCTCTACTCATTTACTACAAGCTGGTTTGACTGGAGAATCTGATATTTTGACTGGTGTAGCTGAGAATATTATTGTTGGACAGCCAGTTCACTTAGGTACAGGTGCAGTTAGTGCAATCTATAAACCTAAGAAAAAATCTAAGAGAGGAAAATAGATGGATCTAAATAAATCACTAAGATTAGCTATTGAAACTGGAAAAGTTTGTATGGGTTCAAATGAAGCTCAGAAAGCCATCAATGCAAATTCTGCAAAGCTAATTATTTTATCTTCCAATTGTCCAGAGGATTCAGTTAAAATGGTAAGGGAAAGCGAGACTCCAGTACATAGTTTTAAAGGAAATAATGCAATTCTAGGAGCTGCTTGTGGTAGGCCTTTTCCAGTATCTACGGTTACTATCATAGATGGTGGTAATTCCGATGTGCTTACATTAAAAACTGATTAATCAACCCGAATGTTTAAGACCTCTTTCCAAATAAGGAAATATGGATTTTCCAATTGATTTTAGTCAATACGTAGATTTGAAGCTATCTGTAGAAAATACGATAACTGATGATGAACTTAAAACTCTGAATAATAACATTGAAATTACAAGAAATGCTGTAATTGCAACTACCGCTTTTGCAAGGGCAAAAGGACTTGGAGGCCATACTGGCGGGCCTTACGATATTGTACCTGAAGCATTGATTGTTGATTCTTTGCGTGATGGAGGCGCCCAAATACATGATGAATTTTTTGATGAAGCTGGACATCGATCGGCACTACAATATGTTAGGGGAGTCTTAAGAGGAAAATTAGATTCTGAAAAATTATTACATTATCGGGAATATGGGTCTGGTTTAGCTGGACATCCTGAGCCCGAATTATTGGATTGTATTGATTTCTCTACCGGAAGGTTAGGACATGCTGGAGGGCACGTTAACGGCGTTGCAATGGCCCATCCCGGCCAAGCTGTGATCATGTTTGGTTCCGACGGCGCTCAAATGGAAGGGAATAATGCTGAAGCGGCAAGATTAGCTGTTGCAAATAATTTGAATGTGAAATGGATTATAGATGATAATAATGTTACAATTGCAGGACATCCCAATAATTACATGGCTGGATTTGATGTGGCTAAAACTCTAGCTGGACAGGGATTCAATATTTTTACTTGTGATGGTGAAGATTATGAAGAACTCTACAAGGCAATTGTAGACTCTTTGAAAATTACAGGACCGGTTGCAATAATATGTAAACGAGTCATGGGGCCCGGAATTCCTGATTTAGAAGGTGAATGTCAGCTTCATGACGTTATTCCTTTTGATGTTGGAATTAAATATCTTAAAGAACGAAATGAAACAAAGGCTGTCGAATTATTAGAAGAAGTTGCAGCAAGTCAAGAAAATGCTTCAGTTATGGAGTTTAAAGGAAGTGGAGAAGCGGATGCTTGTCGAAAGCAATTTGGAACTTCAATAACAAGTATTTTGAAAAACATGTCTGAAGAAGAACGTAAAAGTGTACATGCTTTTGATTCTGATTTAGAAGGATCGGTTGGACTTACGGCGGTACGAAAAGAATTCCCTGAATGTTTTACAAGTGCTGGAATCCATGAAAGAGGAAATTATCTAGCTGCAGCTGGTTTTGGATCAAAGAAAGGTAATCTGGGCATCTTTGCAACTTTCTCAGCATTTATGGAAATGGTAATTTCAGAAATTACTATGTCTCGATTAAATGAATCAAATGTCTTAGCTCATTTCTCTCATGCTGGAGTCGATCATATGTCTGATAATACTTGCCATTTTGGATTGAATAATTTCTTTGCTGATAATTATGTTGAAGAAGGAAGTTCAACTGGATTGTATTTTCCTGCCGATGTAAATCAGATGGATTCTGTCGTAAAAAGAGTTTTTCATGATCATGGACTTCGATTTATATTTTCAAATAGATCAAAAACTCCTCTAATATTAGACCAAAATGGAGATTCGTTATATGGAAAAGGATATGAATTTATTCCTGGAACTGATGAAATAATTCGGGAAGGAGATGCTGGCTGGATTGTCTCTTACGGAGATATGCTTCATCGATGTTTGCATGTTGTTGAAGAATATCGGGAAAAAGGAGTCAATATTGGTTTGATAAATAAACCAACTTTGAATTCTGTAGATGAAGATATTATGACAAAAATAGGAAAGTCTCCTTTTGTCTTAGTTGTCGAAAGTCTGAATTCCAGAACTGGATTAGGAATTAGATTCGGAACTTGGTTACTCGAAAGAGGATTATCACCACACTATGATTATATGGGAACTACAAGACCAGGAAATTGCGGTCAAGAAGAACAAATTCTTCATCAAGGCCTTGGTGTAGAAAATCTTAAAGAAAAATTGTCTAATTTATTGTAAGTGAAATATGGCAATGGGAATACCTGCTCGAATATTCGCAACTCTACTGAGGATATCACCAGGAAGAACACGGAATTGGTTATGGAAATGGTGGTATCAGAGATTAGCAAAAGCCCATAATCGTTCTGACTTTCGTTTCATGAATTATGGATTTATTGACGATGAGGGGCCTGAATTGGATGATGAAAATGAAGCGTATCGATTATTCATTCAGCTATATCATCAAAATATTAGAGATGTTGATTTATCAAATAAAGACGTCTTAGAAGTTGGATCTGGCAGAGGAGGAGGAGCTTCATGGATTGCAAAATATGCAAAACCTAAATCTTTGGTAGCTGTTGATTTTTCAAAGAGTGCTGTTGAACTTGCAAACAAATGGTATGCATCACAAAAAAACCTATCTTTCAAGGAAGAGAATGCCGAATCATTGTCTATGTCTGATTCTAGTTTTGACATTGTCTACAATGTTGAATCTTCACATTGTTACGGCAATATGGGAAAATTTGTTAATGAAGTATATCGGGTTTTGAAACCAGGAGGATTCTTTTGTTGGACCGATTTTAGAGATAAACCAACGATAAAATCAGTAAATTCCTTTTTTGAAGAGGCGAAATTAGAGATAATATCGAAAAAAGACATTACAAAAGAAGTTTTGATGGCATTAGATGACATAAATGACGATAAAGCCAAAG
>JAPYSW010000055.1 GCA_029936395.1 Candidatus Poseidoniia archaeon | reverse complement strand
AAAAGAAGGCCTTACTCTTTGTAAATAGCAATAACTTCTGATTTATCAGATTGTTTGTAAGCACGATACATGCCCTCTGTATTGAATGACATAGCAACATTTCCATTCGGATCAACACCTATTAATCCACCATCTCCACCGATCTTGACTAAGCGATGGTGCATTACTTCGTGGCAGGCTTCTATTAAACTCAAGTTTTTATATTCCATTAAGCAAGAGACATCATAGGCAACAACTCCTCTGATAAAAAATTCACCAGTACCTGTGCAAGAAATCGCGCAGGTAAGATTATTGGCGTACGTTCCACTTCCAATTATAGGACTATCACCTATTCTTCCGAATTTCTTGTTGGTTATCCCTCCTGTTGAAGTTCCTGCAGCGAGATCTCCAAAAACATCCAATGCAACTGCACCGGTAGTCCCAATCTTATTATTTTTAATAGTAGTATGATCTAGTTGTACAACATTAGATTCCTTTGCTTCCAGCCATTGTTGATACCTGTATTCATCATAAAAGTAGCTACTTTCTTCAAAATTACACCCCATTCTTTTAGCAAATTCCATTGCTCCTTCCCCCCCAAGCATAACATGCTCAGACTCTTCCATCACTAGTTTAGCCAAAGAAATAGGATTTTTAATATTGTGTACTAAGGTGATTGTTCCGGCATTAAGTTCTTTGCCCTCCATTATGGAAGCATCCATTTCATGGGTGCCCATATTCGTAAAGACAGAACCTTTACCTGCATTAAATAACGGGGAATTCTCCAATTCAATAATTGCTAATTCTACAGCTTCAACTGCCGTTTTCTTTTTTTCGAGAGCTGCGTAACCAACACGCAATGCTTTTTGAAGAGTTTTTTTACAAGCAGTTTCTTGTTCGTCAGTGATACTACTTTTCAATATAGTACCTGCTCCCCCGTGTATAGCTATAGCGATTTTGTTCATTTTAAAGATTTAAGGTTAAATTCATTTTTCCAGTAAGCTTTATTTTATAATCCATTACATCTTGAATAACTTGGTCTATATCGTCAGCTTGTAGAACCACTATATCTCCATCAGATGCCATTTTTAAGGCTTTTTGTGTGGCTTCTCTTCCATCTATGATTATAGAAATATTATCTTTTGAGTAACCTTGTTTAATTAGACCTTTTTGCACCAAATCACAAGTCTCTCCAGAGGCCCTATCCCGAGGGTCTGTGTCAGTAATTACAATATGATCATAAAATTCGGCGAGACTTTCTCCAAAACCAATAATATCTTGTGTTCTGCGATTTCCCGTACCCACGGCCATTCTGATTTTTTTACCAGAAGAAATAAATGGGAGCATTTGTCCAATAGCTCTAACGGCCCCAATATTGTGACTGTAGTCAATCATCACCTTAAAATTACCCATATCTATGATGTTCATTCTGCCTGGAGACTGTCCAATGGATGGGCTGAAACTGATAACGCCTGCCCTTATTTGTTCTTCGTTTAATCCCAATGCATACGTTGCTGCAACTGCTGCCAAAGTATTTGAAATATTAAATAAAGCAATACCACCAAATGTGATTGGAATTTCAATTACTTGAGCAACAATTGAAATTAGAGATTCTTTTTGAATGATCACTGAACCGTCTTTAATGGTTACAATTATATTTCCATTGTCCCTGTGCTTTACCAATTCGGGATTATCATCCTTAAGTGAAAACAAAATAATCTGTCCTCTTGCTTGTTCTCTTAATGTCAGAACTAATTCATCATCTGCATTTAATACCGAAAACCCCGTTGGTTTCACTATTTCAACAATAGAACCTTTAAGCCTTGCAAGGTCTTCGAGGGTATCAATCCCTCCTTCGCCGAGATGGTCCTCAGAAATATTGGTTATTACAGCAACATCACTTTCTTCATATCCCAAGCCCCTACGAAGAATTCCGCCTCTTGCTACTTCCAACACAGCATGATCGATAGAAGAGTCCATAAACACTATTTTTGCACCCTCCGGGCCGCTATAATCTCCTTTAATAATCAGATTATTGCCGATGACAATACCATCTGTTGAAGTCATACCCACATTATTTCCATTAAGCCCAATAATATGCGCAATCAATCGCGTGGTAGTTGTTTTACCATTAGTACCGGTAACTGCCACGATGGGCATCTCATGTTTTACTCCTGGTGGAAAAAGCATATCTACGATTGCTTTTGCTGTATTTCTTGGTTTTCCTTCAAAAGGAGAATGATGCATACGAAGTCCAGGGGCTGCATTTACTTCTATAATTCCTCCGTTGTCAACAGAAAGCGGAACTTTATGGTCTGTGGTAATAATGTCAATTCCAATCACATTTAATCCAATGATTTGAGAAACCCGTTCACAAATCATTTTTGTCATTGGATGCAATTCATCAGTTACATCAGTGGCGATTCCTCCTGTACTTAAATTTGCAGTAGATTTAAGGTCAAGTTTCTCATCTTTAGATAAAACCGAATTACGAGTTAAGTTATTATGATCCAAAAGACGCTCAGTCATGGTATCTATACTAATTCGAGTAAGGACTTTTTCATGCCCAACCCCTCTATTTGGGTCGGCATTGATAGCATCTACCAATTGCTGAATGGTGGACGCACCATCGCCTATAACAAAAGCAGGATATCTTCTTGCCGCAGCTATGAATTTCCCATCAATAACAAGAACTCTATAATCTGCGCCAGCTAGGAATTTTTCAACCACAAGATAATCGCTAAATAATTTAGCATTTTGAAAAGATGTTTCTAAATCTAGTAAGGTTGATATGTTGTTGGTAACTCCCTTTCCGTGATTGCCAGAAATAGGTTTGATTGTAACCGGATAATTAATTTTTTCAGCAACCCGAATTGCTTCTTCAATTGTTTCGACTTTGTAGCCCTCTGGAACTGGAATTCCCATTGTTGACAATAGTTCGTTTGTCCGTAGTTTATCATCTGCTATTTCAACTCCAATAGCAGAAGTACTGTCAATGATCGAAGCCTGTATTCTTCTTTGATAATAACCATGACCTAGTTGAACATAACTGTCCTCGTTTAATCTCATTACAGGGATATTTCTATTTTTTGCTTCTTCAACAATAGATTGAGTTGAAGGGCCAAGAAGATTTTTTTCTCGAATTTTCTTTAACCGACTAATAATAGGGGGAATTTCAGTTAATGTATTGTCAAATAAATTGTTAACTATTTCAACTGCATTTTTCCCTGCTTCTATTCCAACCTCTTCATCTTCATATCTAAAAACTACATTATAGATTCCGTAATCGTCAGTGTCATATGTTTTGCCAAAATAAACTTCCATTTTTGCCAAGCATTGTAATTCTATTGCGACATGCTCTGCAATATGTCCAGCCCAAGTTCCTCTGTCAAGGCGCTCAAAGAATCCGCCATGATATCCAAGAGAACATTTATGTTCTACAAGCGAGGGGAGTATTTTCTCAACCCTTCTTTTAAACTCAGAAATGGTATCTGAAGGTTTTTCTTCCAGTTCTCCAAGATCCACTTGCATATAAATAACAGGATGTCGGGAATAGTAATTTGCACCTCTAAGGGCGCGTATTTCGATTATTTTCATTTAGTTTCTTGTTGGAAATTTTCCAATTCCGATGGTTTAATAATTTGTCTTTTCTTTAGATCATATCCATAACCATTTATCAAAGTATGAACGGACATTCCTTCCACTACAATAGCTTCCCCAAGTTTAATTGTAGCAATATTAGAATAACGAATATGAGTTCCTTCAAAAACAACAACCAACCCATTTCCTATCGTTTCAATAAGAGATCCATTTTTAATAATAATTCCAGTATCTTCTCCCAAACCAATACCCAAATAGCTTGGATTGGAGGTAATGACCTCCATCAAACGTCCAAAACGACCTCTTTTAATAAAATGGCTATCAATAGTTACATTGTCAATGAAGCCAATACCTGCAGTTAATTTAACATTGCCTTTTACCAAAGCTTCTGAGGCCCCACCACCATAAATCATTGTTTGAGACATAGCTGTTGCGCCTGCACTTGTTCCAGCCACAATGCATCTTTCCTTATAGTATTTTTGAATGATTGTATTTAGGAATGATGTTCCTCCTAGAATACTTGTAATCCGCAACTGATCGCCTCCCGTAAAAAAAATAATATCGGCTTTATGTATTCTTTTTAAATATTTCTCTTCTTCTGCTTGCGCCCTATTATTAATGTGAATAAATTGAAACTTAGTATTACCAATTTTTAAAAAAGCTTTACTATACATTTCTTCCATTTCCTCAGGCAGTTCACTTGCGGTAGTAATGATTTCTATATTAACCGAGCTTTTTTCACATAATTCAACAACTCTTCGTAACACATACAAATCTTGTACCTTGTCTTCATTTCCACCAA
>JAPYSW010000054.1 GCA_029936395.1 Candidatus Poseidoniia archaeon | reverse complement strand
TTTATTTCTAGAGTTTTAACATTTGATTTTTATTCAGGTTTTGATCAATATATAATTGATTTAAAAGAAGATAAGAGATTTACAAATTCGCATCTTAATTATTGCACGAAGTGGATGTCTAGTTATTTAGAATAAATTAGTTTAGTTTATCTTCTAATTCAATAGTTAATTGTTCTAATAACTCTTCTAAATTATCACTCTTTAGAGACATAACATTAGGAGTTATACCTTCAACCCGAGCTTCAAATTCCCCTTCATTGCGCAGAATTTCGATGTCACAAAAGAACTCAGCCATGATTTCCCGGAAATCGGCCAATATTTAACAGTTGCCGTTATTCTTTAAGTAAATAAGTAAGGGTTCCTTTCATAACAACACTTGAATATTAGACGTTGTGAATCAAGTTGACTTAATTGCATTTTTAATTCTTTTCGTAGGAATAATAATTTTAGCCTATCCTTTATTCATTTTGGTTATTGCTAGGGCAACCGAAAAAAAATCTAGTGATTTATTATTGATCGGTTTTATGGTTCTATTGGGTATTGCTTTGATTATAGCCCTTTGGGCCGTTTATCTTGCATCTACCTCTCCTGAATTATTATGGCCTTTAGCTGTTTTTACATTATTATTTAGATATATATCTCCTTTGATATTAGTTAGATCAATTATGAAATGGCGCAATTCATCCTCAGTTATATTGTCTAAATCTAACAAAATTTTCTCAGATTCGTTTCCCGGTATTGCAATGGTGATTGGTACGTTTATTCTATTGTCACCATACATGTCTTTTGGTAGTTCCGAAAGTCTTGAATTATTAATTGCAACTAGTTTAGCCATTTTTACATTTTCTCAATTTTATTTATTTTTGTTTGTAGATTACATGCGTAAGGGCAATATTCCATTTGCTTGGATTGCTGGTTTTTTCATAGGTGTTGGATTAGTAATTATGGTACCGCAATATTTGGATGGTTTTGATTCAGCATTTAGAATAACTTCTTCCTTTGGATGGTTTTCTGGAGCAATCATCATGCTATATGGTCATGATAAAATAATTTCAGATTATTTACAAAGAATAGGTTGGTAATTTATTGACAAATCCCTCATTATTTCAGGTGTATGGAGCATTAGTATTAGTTCAATTAATATTTGGTTTACATTATCTAACAACTTCCTTAATTGTAGATAGAGTTGATGCATTTGAATGGACTGCTATACGGATTTTACTTGCAGGAATTTTAATGTTTGTGTTTTATCGAAAACGCATACTTAATTTTCCGAAGGGTAAAGATTGGAATTTTTTGATTGTTTTGTCTATATTGGGTATTATATTGAATACAGCTCTATTCACGAAGGGTCTTGAGTTGACTACTCCAGCTCATGCTTCATTGCTAAGTTGCATGATTCCAGTTATGACACTTATCTTTGCTTGGATACTTGGTTATGAAGAAATGAATCGTTACAAATCATTATCCTTAATTATTGCAATGAGTGGCGCACTTATTTTACTTGGAATAGATAATTTAGATGTCAGTAGTGATTTATTTGTTGGAGATATTCTTGTTTTTATTAACTTTACCTGTTTTGGTTTATTTTTGGTTTTATCAAAATCAATGATTAAACATCATTCACCATTAGGTTTATCGGTTCTTGTAATGTCTATTGGGGCTGTTCTTCTTCTTCCTTTATCTGCTAAAGGTATTTATCTTAATCATGATTCTTGGCTGAATCTACCTTGGTGGATATATGTTGCAGCTTTTTACTCGGTCTTTTTTGCAACAGTCGTTACCTATTCTCTAAATTATTATGCGATGAGTCATGTAGATTCTTCAAAAGTTGCTCTTTTCATATATCTACAGCCAGTTGTGGCTGGTACTCTATCAGTAGGTTTAGGATTGGATGAAATAACTCCGAGATTATTATTATCCAGTTTTTTAATTTTAGTTGGATTAGGTTTATCTACAATTGAGACAAAATCAGATTCTGAAATTAGTTAATAGTTTCTCTAATGATTCTTTTGATGGCCTCATCATCTCATCAGGTAAATCACATAAAGGAGTCTCAACTAAATTTTCAGTTTCATCGAGAGTTGCCATCCCTTTTTCAAAATAAAGTAAACCTGTTACATGCTTGTTATCCACATCAGCTTTGTGTATTGCTTCAAGTGCCATTACTCGATCAGACACATCATGTTCTTCACTAATAGTTTCTAGCCTTATGAAAGATCCATCATGCATTTGTACATCTTTGTATCCGCCTGAAGGCACTTCTACATCTTCAATTGGATTAAAATGAGGGATAAAGTCTATAGTATGTAATTCAGTATCATTACTTTTAACATATCCATATGATTTCAAAGATTCTTCATTATTGTTGAAAGTAACACATGGTGAAATAACATCAATGATGGCCATTCCACGGTGCGACATTCCAGCTCTCACAAGAGCGGTTAATTGTTTTCTTGAACCTGAAAAAGAACGAGCTACAAATGAACATCCAAGATTAATTGCCATTGCACAAAGATCGATTTCCTTCATTACGTTTGGAGTGCTTTTCCTTTTCTGTGAGCCTTCTTCGGCCGTAGCAGAATATTGCCCTTTTGTTAATCCATAAACTCCATTATTTTCAATGATATACAACATATTCAAATTTCTTCGAATTGCATGAATAAATTGCCCTATACCAATACTTGCAGTATCACCATCTCCTGAAACTGCTAAAAAGTTAAGATTTTTATTGGCCATATTTGCTCCAGTAGTAACTGAAGGCATTCGACCGTGTGCTGTATTAAATCCGTGACTTTGACTCAAGAAATAAGCCGGAGTTTTACTTGAACATCCAATTCCGGACATTTTAGCAATACTTGCAGGTTCGATTGCATTATGCCATGCTGCGTTCATTATTACACTTGAAACGGCATCATGTCCGCATCCCGGGCACAATGTAGATTTACCTCCACGATAGTCGTCAAGTGGTAAATTTATTTTATTTACTTTTTCACCCATTATACAACCTCAAATGATTCTAATGTTCCTATAATGGCTTCTGCATATTCAGCAGCCTTAGGAGGTAATCCATCACTAAATGCTACAGAATATAATTTTGGTACTAATTCAGTTGCAATCTCTTTTCTCAAGATACCATACATTTGTCCGTCTCGATTCACTTCTAGAACAATAACTTTTTCATGTCTTCTAACAAATTCATCGACTTCTAATGAGAGTGGCAATGCCCTAACTCTACATTGCGATACTTTCATTCCAGTAGATTCTAAAATATCATCAATTTCTTGAATTGTATTCTCCATAGAACCGTAATATATTATTCCTATATCTAGTTCTTTTTCTTCTCTGAGAATTGGTTGTGGTAAGTCACTCCTAGAATTTTCTATTTTTCTTTTGAGACGCGTCATGTTGTCTCTGTAAATATGGGCTTTTTCAGAATAAACTCCATCTTCATCATGCCCCGTTCCTCTAGAAAGTATAGGTTTTAGGCCACTTCCAGGTAGAGTACGATATGGAATTCCATCTCCATCTAAATCGCGATATCTTCCATAGTTCTTTATTTTATCCATTTCTTCTTTAGTTCGAATAACTTTTCCTCTATTCATAGGCTCATTAGGATATTCAAAACCATTAGAACTCCATTGATTCATTCCTAAATCCAGATCGGTAAAACCAAAGACCATAGTCTGGTATTTTTCAGCATAATCAAATGCTTTCCAACCAAATTCAAAGCATTCGTCAACATTGCCAGGAATTAAGACAATATGCTGAGTATCACCATGGCTGGCTTCATAGAGCATAGAAATGTCTCCTTGTTGTGTTCTTGTTGGTAATCCGGTGGAAGGGCCAACTCTGGCAACATCCCATATTACTCCAGGTATTTCGGAATAGTAGGAGAGGCCAATTAATTCAGACATAAGTGAGATTCCTGGGCCACTAGTACAGGTCATACCTCTTGCTCCAGCCCATCCAGCTCCTAAGACCATACCTACTGCAGCCAGTTCATCTTCGGCTTGAACGACTGCACATGTTTTCTTTCCATCTTTATCAATTCTTAATTTATCAACATATGCTTCAATTCCTTCAGCTACTGATGACGAGGGCGTTATAGGATACCAAGAAAGCATATTGATGCCACCGTAAACACATCCTAGTGCAAGAGCTTCATTTCCTTCAATAAGGAATCTTTTTTCATTTTTATCTCTAGCTTCAACATAATATGGATCTTTCTTTTCACAATTGTCTCTGAAATGTTCCCTTCCCATAATTGAGGCTTGGGAATTAATTTCGATTGCTTTTTCTTTTCCATTGAATTGTTTGGATATTGCTTCTTCAACAATATTTTGTGGAATTTCTAGCATTTCAGCCATTATTCCTACATA
>JAPYSW010000053.1 GCA_029936395.1 Candidatus Poseidoniia archaeon | reverse complement strand
ATTTAGACTATAATCTTCTTCGATAATTGAATCCCACAATTGCTAGAACTGAAACAATTGGCATCAAAATATTAGAAAATTCTTAATTCTGGTAAGCATTATAGCTCAAACTCCATACCCTCATATCCTATTTCCCAACCCATATTTTCAACCTTCAGGTATTCTTCTGAATCTGGATAATGAAGTGGATTTGTATGATTTAAATGAATAAAGATAATTCTTAGATCGCCTTCATTTCTACTCCCAAGTAAATCTATAGTTTCACTTACAGACGGGTGTGGTACTCTTGCTTGAACTCTATTTTTTAATTCATCTACATTCCAAAAAGTGCCATCCAATAAGACTATACTAGCACCCAATGAAATAAACCAATCTTTTGGATTGTCATAACCCACCGACTCTAAGGTTTCTTCCCAAGTATCGTGATCTGGTAAGAAAAGTATATTGTTATTTTGACCTCTGAAAAGAAGTGCATGTGTATCAAAATCTTGAGCCCTATGTGGAACTTTTATAGGTATAATCTCATCTGAAAAATATTTATCAAAAGTTATGTTATTCCTAATTACTAATTTCTTCCAAATTGGATGCTTCATTACATAATCTACCACTGAATCAGAACATCTAAGCTTTATATTTTTAGAATTCAATGCTTCTTTCCCTAATTGACCTAAACCTTCGATATGTCCCAAATGCGCATGAGTTAACCAAATCTCAGATAACTTGGGATTATTGACCCGACCTAGTTGATGGGAAATGCATCTAGTAATTTCAACAATACCAAATTGATCTCCATGTAATCCAAGAGAAACTGGATTTCTTACCAATGTAAAATCCTTCCGAGCATCATCACAACATTTTTGTGTACAACCAATTTGAGGCCTACCGGCATCTTGTGCATTACCTAGTAAAGTTATTTTATTGTACATTTTGAAGTTCTTGTCTAAGCCATTCTCTTGGTAATACCCTACCAAGGCCTTCGTCCGTTCTTTCAGGATGCCATTGAACTGCAAACCAAGGTAATGATTCGTGTTTTATAGCTTCAATCATTCCATCTGAGGATTTAGACATAATCTGGAGACCTTGCCCTAACTCTCGAACTCCTTGATGGTGGTGACTTGTAACTTCAAATTCTTTTCCTTCCATTTCAGTCCAATGTGGAATATCACCAATTGGAGGCTCTCCACCTTCGCCATCTCTATGGATTCCACCGTCAAAATCTCCTTGGCCTATATCGGACCATAATGTTCCACCAAAGAAAACATTTATAACTTGTAATCCACGACAAATACCTAGAACTGGCATGTTACGCTCTTTAGCTTTTCGAAGTAGTGCTAATTCTAATTCATCTCTATCATCATTGACACCGCCAATGGGTAAATTTTCTGTTTGACTGCCATAAGCTCCACTTTTTATCCCCATATCTCCACCTCCTGACAAAACCAAAACATCATAATTATCTAAATCTTCAGGAGATTCAATTCTTTGAGGAGTCCCTTCAGCTTCAGTAATAAACTTAGCATAGCGAGGAAAATACCGTTCGTTGCCTAAAGTCAAAGCAGTTGATTTCATACTATTAAGACAAAATAAGCCATGCTACTTTAGCCTCACGCTAAGATGATAAATGCAACCATTCATAACTAGTCTACCAAAAATGAGAAAATGGACGAATTTATCATATGCAAATGTAGCAACAACATCGCCTAAAGCTCACCTAATTGCTTCGGAATGGGCTACATCTTTGGCACGAGGTGGGGCTGCTGAATTCGATGCTGAGGCCGAAAAAAAAGGTATGATCCCTCTTAGAAAATCAACGGCAAATCTTCTCGAATGTCCTATTACAGATGTCTGTGTTAGCTCAAGTGCAACCGAACTACTAAGTTCATTAGCATGGGCAATAGCACCAAAAAAAAACAGTAATATTGTTTCTACAAGAGCCTCTTTTCCATCTACAGTTTATCCTTGGCAAAGAGTCTCAGATGAATTTGGTGCAGAAATAAGGCTCGCACCACATAACGAAAATTATTACACAAAACCTGAAGATATTCTAAGTTTAATCAACGATGATACTGCGGTAGTAACACTATCACATGTAGAATATGCTTGTGGTCAACGTTATGATCTAAAATCATTCACTAAAGCAGCCCATGATGTTGGAGCATTATTCATAGTAGATGCAACACAATCTATGGGGATGGTTCCAATAAATGCTAACAACTTAGGAGCTGATGCAATCGTAGCTTCAGGATACAAGTGGCTAAGAGGAACGTATGGTGCCGCTGTTGGCTATATTTCCCCAAAAATTCAATCTCTTTCACCAGGGATAATCGGTTTTCGAAGTCACAAAGATATTTGGAATATGAAAGCTGAACGATTAGAATTTCCTGATGACGCTAGTCGCTTTGAATTCACTACTATCCATTTTGGTGCTGCATTAGGGCTTGCGGCATCAATTGATGAAATAACTAATATTGGAATTCAGAAAGTCTGGGAACATGATCTTGAATTAACTAATATGTTGATTAAAGGTGCTTTAGCAAGTGGGCTCGAGATAGCTTCACCTACTAATGATAAGGAACGGAGTGCTATAGTTAGTATCCAAATTCCTACCGGATTTGATACGGGAGATGTAGTACAACAATTACAAGAAGAATATGGAATTCTAGTTACAAACCGTTCTGGTTTTCTTAGAGTTTCACCCCACATTGACAATACAACCGAACAAATTACTTTTTTCCTTGATTCTTTACAAAAAATCCTGAATTAGGACAAGTAAGGAAACATAAGAATTCCAGCAACTGTAAACATTACGCCTGCAATAAATAAATCAATAATTTTCCAAGATTCTGGATTATTCAATATAGGAGATAGTCGTTTGGCCCCATATCCTAATGAGAAGAAAAATACAAAAGATGCTGTAGCTGCACCCACTCCAAACATCAGTTTTTCATCACCTACATAGCTGCTAGAAGCTCCACCTATGAGAAACAACGTGTCTACATACACATGCGGATTAAGATAAGTAAATGCTAATCCAGCTAAGATTGTTGGCCATAAATCCTGAGATTCATTATCGCCAACTTCCAAACCCTTAGGATTTAGAGCTGATTTGATTCTCAAGCATCCATAGAATATCAGAAAGATTGATGCACCTATAGACAGCCATATTGCCAATTCCTCCATTTCTGAAATAAAAAGTCCAACTCCTAAAACTCCGGCACCAATTAACAAAGCATCGGAAATAGAACATACCAAACAAGCTGCAAATACATGCGAGCGTAGTAATCCTTGTCTCATCACGAAAACATTCTGTGGACCAAGTGCTAAGATTAGCGATATACTAATAAGAAAACCAGAAACAAAGGCTAATTCCAAGATAATTAGTCTGATTCCTCGGACTCATCATAGTCTATTGGTACCCATTTTTCTTGACCTGTTTTGGGATCCTTAATCATTTTGACGGCTTGGCCCTTGATGAAACCCTTGAAATCTACCATATTATCGCATTGAAAGCAGTATATTAGCTTCATTGTCTAGTAACGTAATACTCTGGTATTATTTCCATCCGTAAATGGACCATTCCAGAACAAAAGCAGTGTCTCCGGTGTTCACAATCGCAAACGTGTAAATATTGTTCCAAATCCTTTGTTCTTCACAGTTATGATAAAATCCATAAGGAGTCATCCAGTCGTTATCAGGGTCACCAGAGCAGGTTTGTTCTGGCTTATCCACTGACCCCTTAGAGCCACTATTACTCATTCCCCTTTGGTCTAATTTACTGAACGAGCTGTTCCAAAATGCTGGGCCCTCACTGTTGGCTCGGATTGTATTTTCATAGTTAAGCCAGATCACATCCCATGTACCTTCGCCCGACACTAGATTGATTTCCCATCCGTATTTATTGTAATCCGCCCATGTTTCGTTGTAGGGCAATCCTAGCCGATGTGTGGAATTACACGAACAACCCTCAAGCGCCTCTTCGCGAGTCATGTTGGGGTTCTGAGTCATTGCTTCATTAAGGTAGGTTTCCATAGAATCTTCGTATGCCATAAAAGATTGCCACTTCTTATTAATTTCCCACGATTCATAAGATGCTGTTCCACTGGCTATCACATACCTATCTAGGTTTTCTTCGTCCTCAGATTCTAAACACCCTGTAAATGGCATCATTAACAAGACTACTAGCAAATGGACTTTCATAATTCCCTATTTTGTTTCTATATTAAAACATACAGCCTACAAGATAGGGCCGAGTTGAGTCGAATAGCAGGTAAAATTACGTTAATATCAACGTAGCTATTAGGATAATCAGTGGTCGTGTATAGTAATATGAGAAACGTAAAGCCCCTATTGACGATATAGGTGTAGCTTTCTACCAGACAACGACTAAACAGACAATAATTCTTTGTCGCAGCAATCT
>JAPYSW010000052.1 GCA_029936395.1 Candidatus Poseidoniia archaeon | reverse complement strand
TTTTAACCTTTGACCCTACCTGAAGGCAGGGTCTGAGGCATTTTTCCCTTATTTAGTTCTTTCTTCTAGATACTGCAATTAGACCTACTGCCAAAGCAGAAGCCAATACAGTTAGACTAGGTGAGTCTTCGTCAACAACAGGGTCAGCGACATCATATGTTCCATTCAAATCAGATACTCCACTTATTGTAGGTGAATCTGCTGAAGCAAGGATTCCTTGTTTACTTGAGTAGTAAGCTCTTGAGAAATCAGTATTTTCTGCTCTCTGAGCGGTTTTTGTCATAGAAGACAAGGTTGCGTCGTAGTCATCATATGTGAAAGCTAGAAGTTCATCCCAGGTTTTGGTTTTCATTTCAGCTACGAAATCCTGATCGTAGTTTGCAGCTATTTTAGCAGCTATAGCATCGGCGAGATCACATGAGAATCCAACACAATTTCCATCATCATCTAGTGCTTCAAATGGAGGATAAGTTGTATCTGATCCAAATACTAGTACTCCATTCTCTAAAGCAGTTGCTAAAGTACCAGTTGGTTCAGCAGGGTATGCCTCTGCCGTGTTTGTATCAGTATCATCAGTTAGGACCACTATTTCAGTTCCAAATGTAGTAGCGAAGATTGTGTCATATTCACCAGAGTCAATGATTTCGCCTAGAGCAACATCAATTGCAGCTAGTAAATCACTATCTTCTAGAGCAACTCCGATACCGAAGTCCTCATCACTAAATGAACCTGCAATTGAGAGTCCATCTGAGGAGTCAGCTTCGTAGAACTTTAGAACTGGTAAATCACCAAGTACAAAGTCTACATCACCTTGTTTTAAAGCTTCAATAGCGAGATCGATAGTATCGAAACCACTGACTTCAGCGTTTGCTAGTTCGTCTGCAGCATACGTATCAGAAGTAGTTCCTGATTGTACACCTAGTTTGTAGTTCATTGTTGCAGCACTTGCAGGTATCGAAGATACCAGTACACATGCAACAAATACAGCCGTCATTATTTGTGCGAATTTCATATTTGCCTCATAATTAATGAGCTTTGTAGTATATAAGATTGAGGGGCTAGGTATACAGTTTAAAACAGGCGCCTTTTGTTTAGGCTATGTTATGTGGTAAAATTTCTTTCAAAAAGTATTATGGAAGAACTTTTGCGATAATCGGTTATTTTCTGATTTTAGCTTTATTTTTAGTTTTTCTTGTGCCTAGTTTAGAAGCAGAAGAAGAGATAGTTATGGGATGGGATCAAGTTCCAATATCAACTGATAATGATTTTAATGATGTTATTGCATTAAATGAGACATCTGCGCTTGTTGTTGGAGAAAACGGCAAAATATATCAAACACTAGATTATGGAGCCAATTGGTCTGAAGAGGACTCTGGTGTAATTCAGGATTTGAATGCCATTGAATTTAATAATCAAGTAATTGTAGCCGGAGATTCCGGTACGGTATTGGTAAATAATGGAGATTCTTGGATTGATAATTCTATAGAAGGTGCCGGTAATCTGTATGATTTGTCTATACCTTATTTTGATTCTCTGGCTAATTCCGTTATTTTCGTGTCTGGAACTGGCGGTGAAATTTGGAAATGGAATAATAGTTCTTGGGAGGATTTATCTAATTTTACAGGGACTACAAATGATATTTATGCGATTGATTTTGTGAATGAGAATGAGGGATTTGCAGTTGGTGCAGATGGTTTGATAATTGCAACTATAGATGGAGGTAAATCGTGGGAAATTCGAGAATCTCCTGAGAAGTTCAAAGAGTTGTCATTTTATGATGTTATTATTTTTGGTTATCAGGGAAATCCCATAAGTGCCCTTATTGTCGGAGAAAATGGCACAATTATCCAAAGTAGTGGAACTGGACCTACGGCGATAGGATATATTTGGAAGGTCCCCTCCGAAAAGTCTCATCCAACTAATACGACTAGTACGATAAAATCAATAAGTGGTTCTTCACGTTTTAAATTCTGGATTGTTGGCGATGATAACTTTGTGGCTTTGACTGAGGATGGTGGTAATTCATTCTATAATCAGTCTCAGTTGCAGAATTCAGGTTCTGATTTTACTGCTGTGAGTTTTTGGGATGGTTACTCCGGTTTTGCAGTGGGTGAAGAAGGTACTGTAATGTCTACTGATCGAGAAGGGCAAGATCCTAGAATTTTAGATACTGCAGTAAATTTTGACACCTTCTGGAAATATGCCAAATATGCATTTCCATACCTCAAAGAAGGTATGTATAATACCTTGAAAATAATTGTTCTTGCTATATTCATAGGGTTTACGATTGGTGTGACATTGGCTGTTTTCAAAACATCACAATTGAATATTAGGATTCCACTATCCTTACCTAAAATGGATGGAACTTGGAATTATTTTAATATTAATCCTCTCAAGCTTTTTGCTACAATTTATACAGATATATTTCGTAATACTCCACTTCTCGTTCAATTCTTTTTCATTTATTTTGGTTTGGTGGAAATAGGGATAGATCTGACATTCGAAAGTATGTTAGGACCCGAAAGAGCGCTTGAGAGAGCTTATGGAAGTGCAGTGTTAGCATTGGGTTTGAATTCAGGAGCTTATCAAACGGAGATAATTCGAAGTGGTATACAGGCCATACCCTCTGGTCAAATGGAAGCCGGAAGAAGTATTGGTTTGACTTATTTGCAAACAATGAGATATATTATTCTTCCACAGGCAATTAGAATAGTAATACCTCCATTAGGTAATGAGACTGTTAATTTGGTTTTGAATTCGGCTCTAGCTTCCGTTATTGGATTTGGAGAGTTAACTCGTCGAGGTAAGTTATTGATATCTCTAACTTTTGAAACTTTCTGGACGTGGACTTTGGTATTGATGTTTTATTTTGTTATAACTTATACTTTGTCAAATATATTGAAATATTTAGAAAAGCGTCTGAAAATTCCAGGATTAGGGCTTGGAGGTGACGAATAGTGTCTGAAGAGGAAACCCCCGTTATTCGTGTTAAAAATTTAGAAAAAATATATACTGGTGGCGTTCATGCAGTAAAGGGAGTGAGTTTCGATGTTTTACCTAAGATGGTAGTAGTTATCATTGGTTCATCGGGAAGTGGTAAATCTACTGTTTTGAGATGTATTAATAGGTTAATTGAACCTACTAAAGGAGAAATATTTCTTGAAGATGTTCAAATAAATTCATCTTCTACTGACATTAATGTAATTCGTTCAGAAATAGGAATGGTTTTCCAATCTTTTGAGTTGTTTATGCATCTTAAGGTACTAGATAATGTAACATTAGGTTTGACAAAAGTTAGAGGATATTCCAAAGAAAAGGCAGAAGATATTGCTAAAGATGTTTTAGCCAAAGTAGACATGTCTGATAAGATAGATGTTTATCCTGGACAATTATCTGGGGGACAGAAGCAAAGAGTAGCAATCGCTAGATCTCTGGCAATGAATCCTAAGGTTATGTTGTTTGATGAACCTACATCTGCTCTTGATCCAGAATTGATTGGCTCAGTATTAGAGTCCATAAAGGGATTAGTTGCAGACGGAATGACTATGGTTATTGTAACTCATGAGATTGGTTTTGCTAAAGAAGTAGGTGATTGGATAATTTACATGGATGAAGGTCAAGTCGTTGAGGCCGGCCCTCCTGAAATAATAGGTGAACCTAAGACAGAAAGAATGAAGAAGTTTTTGGGACAGATTTTAGAAGCTTAACTTTGTAGCAAGTTCAATTATTGTTCAGAAGGGGGTTTCATTATAGAATAAGCTGCGAAAGCTGCCCAAATTCCTCCAAGTATTGCAAAAGGCCATTCACCAGTAACATATGCTCTGACAGTTAGCAATGCTTCACCTATAGCCATTAAGACAAGATAAGTTATTGATCTACTTGAGACAATACCTCTTGTTTCAGCTGCGAATGCAGCTAATACCATGAGCATACCAACGTATGCTCCAATCATTGTAGGTTCCATATTTTATCACCAATAGAATAGCAATTCCAGTATAAAAATTATGATGTCCCAAATTAACTCACCAAGAGCTCTAATCCATGGGTTATCACTGTTTTGAATAATTCCTCCAGGCAGGAATAACAATGCTAAGATACAAGTTAATACGAACGTAAAAGCTACTGCGGCCTTCTTGAGGAGCGTGTTCGGCCAGAACATGACACTGGCATAGCCTTCTTCGATATCAAAGGCTTCATCCAACATATCCTCATAAAATTCCCAAATAGGTTTGAATCATATGTTATTCCATACAAATATGTAAAAAGCTATAAGCACAATACTCAGAAGAATGAGTAAATCCAACATGCCAAAGAACCAAGCAATTACAAGGATGGTAGCTGTAATAGGTATTACTTTGATTAGTTCATAATGGTTTGAGTCAAAACGGTCATTTTTTTTGATAACAAACTTTAGAAATCTGAAAGGAATTTCAGGTTTAACTCTAATTTTTGTAGGGTCTCCATATA
>JAPYSW010000018.1 GCA_029936395.1 Candidatus Poseidoniia archaeon | reverse complement strand
TAGTTAACCCATTACCGTTAGTTAACCCATTACCGTTAGTTAATCCATTACCGTTTGTAAACCCTTGATTATTTCTTAACTTTATGGTCTTTACCATGTAATTTGGCCCTCTAAGCTGCTATATAACAGTTTCTTTTTAGTTTTTAATTAATACTTTTTTGGCGGGCACGGAGGGATTCGAACCCTCGACCTGCTGCTTAGGAGGCAGCCGCCATTCCTGGCTAGGCCACGTGCCCAATGCAATTTATTTTCGATTGTCTATTTTCTTTATCTTTTCAGTTACACTGAGTCTTTTTTCTTCGTAAAGTTTACTCATTGCAGGTGTTCGTAACTCTTCTAAACTACCAATTAAATTTGCACTCTCTAATAGTTCAGGAATAGGTCTATCTTCTAACATTTTCTTATGTTCTAGTTTAATGTTGCCAATCATTGATTCTGAGTTTAAGGTAGGCGGGTTCTCAAATTTTTCAGCTAGGTTGCCAGGAAATTTACCTTGTTCAAATGCTTCAATATTTGTCATTAGTTCTGGTTTCTCTTCATATTTGTCAAAATCAGCTTTGACTGAGCCTTTTATCTGGTATTTTTCTATTTCCTCTTTTTCAGATTCCATTATATGCCCCATATTTGCCGGATTTAATACTTATTGCTTAATAATTTCTTCAATAGCTGTGAACGGATCGATGTCTCGATTAAATATTCTTTCAGCCATGTTTTCTATTTCATTTTCACCGATTTGAATCAATTTTCTAGTGTATAAATGTTGGCTTAATTGGTTCTCTAAATCATATTTTATCTTGCCTAATCTTGTTTGATTGATTTCTTCATTTTCCAAATGCTCTCTGTGATTCATAATTTGATTCCAAAGTTCATCTATTCCTAAATCCTTAGTTGCAGTTGTTGTGATAATTGGGGGTGTCCATTTCTTGTGTTCTCCAAGGCTTAACATCATTTTCAATTCTTTGGCTAGCCTATCAGAACCGGGTCTGTCTCCTTTGTTTACAACCAGAATATCACCAATTTCTAGAATGCCTGCTTTTTGAGCTTGAACTTCATCGCCGAGTCCAGGGACTTCGACAACGATTGTTGTATCGGCTACTTTAACAATTTCAACATCACCTTGACCAGCCCCTACAGTTTCAACTAAAGTAATATCATTTCCTAACATTTCTAATCCATTGATCATAAAACGAGTTGTTGAAGCTAAACCTCCCAAATGACCTCTACTTGCAACGGAACGAATGAAAATTCCCGCTTTTTGTGCACTATTCATACGAAGACGATCACCAAGGACTGCACCACCTGAAAATGGACTAGTGGGATCCACTGCAAGAATTCCGGTTTTAAAATTATTTTCAAGGGCCATCTTTGCTAAAAGATCGACTATTGTGGATTTTCCAGCCCCAGGTGGGCCCGTTATTCCAATAATGTATGATTTACCAGTTAAATGCCAGATATTCTTCAAAACAGTTTCTACATTTTTATCTTCATTTTCAATTAGCGTTAGTAATCTGGCTACTGCTCTAACATCGCTTTGTTTTAGTTTAGAAATCAATTCATTTGTTTTCACTTTACAGACCTATTGATATAATCAATAATATCTATAGTTGATGTTCCAGGTCCGAAGATGGCATCAATTCCAATTTTTTTCCATTTCGGAATTTCTTGATCTGGAATAATACCGCCTGCAATTATCTTAATGTCTTCAGCCTTATGTTCTTTTAATAATTCTATTACTTTCGGAAATATATGTGTATGAGCTCCAGAGAGTATGCTTAATCCAATAAAATGTACATCTTCTTGAATTGCAGCCTCCACTATATCTTCTGGACTTTGCCTTAATCCGGTATATATCACTTCCATCCCTGAATCTCTTAAAGCTCTAGCAATAACTTTGGCACCACGGTCATGCCCATCTAGGCCAGGCTTTGCAATTAGTACTCTAATTTTTGCCTTATCCATATGTCAATCCAGAAATCAGCCTATTTAACTATTTACGACGTCTGTTAGCCAAGGCTGAAACTCGGCTGGTTTTGTTCTTTTCGCTATTATTTCCAGATGATTTTCCATTTAGTTTATTTTTAGTTTTGTTGTCTTCTTCATTCTTCGATCCTTTTATGAAATTTTTGACTTTAGAAAACAGGTCTGTATTTGTTTCTTTTTCACTAGGTATTGCTAGTATTCTCTTATTCTTTTTCTTGCCAATATTCTTTTCAATATTTCTTTTTTCGTTCTTCTCTTTGTTAATGTTATTAGTTTCTTCTTCTTCCCATTCTTGTTCATAGGGGCTGAGAGATTGTTCTTCCACATTTGAACTTCTAACACCTATTGCAAAAGACAGCCATGTAAATGTAAGTAGTATGGCAAAGATAATAGGTTCAGCAATATTAATTTGTAATGAAGGGCCAAGAGCCAACGATAACAAGATGTAAATGGCTGACACTAGTCCAAGTGACCACCCACCTCCTACAGTTATAATATATGTCCAATGCCAATCTTTTGATAGTTTACTGGCTCCACTTTTTCCAGCTATAAATGGAATTATAATTAAGGAAACAGGAATTCCAATAGGTAAAAAAATAAGAAAAACTAGACCTAAAGTCATGGTTCTTAATGCCCTATTTCGGGCCTCATAATATTTTTCTAAAGACATTTTTTGACAATCTCAGGAAGTGGTGCCGCCGGCCGGGATCGAACCGGCGACCTTAGGATCTTCAGTCCCACGCTCTCCCAACTGAGCTACAGCGGCTGAATGTTTCATTAAAAGGGCCCATAAAACAATTAGGCATGGTATCAATACTTTTATTCACTCTCTCTAAATCGATAAGTGGTGATTAAACTTGCCTAAATTTACTGGAAGAGAATCTGCACTCAAAGAAAACTGCTATTTCTGTGAAAAGGAAATAATGGTCCCAACCGGTCCTGGTTGGAATTCTACTCGAGTCATATGTCGTGACTGTTCAAAGAAACAGGAAGGATAGACTAATGAAAAGAGACTGTCCTCGTTGTTTTTCAGAGTTAACTCCTCAGATTTTTAAAAAAGGCATATGGAAAATCGAGATAGATGAATGTAATGATTGTTCAGGTATCTATCTCGATAAAGGTGAATTAATGTCCTTGACAGGCAATAGACCTTTACATCATCTAACAACAAAACATTTGGGAATTGATTCAGGTTCGGAATTACTATGTCCTGGTTGTGGTTCACTCATGGATGATGAACATCCAGGGGGTGTTGAGATTGATGTTTGTTTACAGTGTAATGGTGTTTGGTTAGATAAAAAAGAGTTGGATTTGTTAAGAAAGATAGATCCTTCAACTTTAAAATCACTTTCACCTGAGAAGCTTGCAGAGTTATATGATGCTGATCAATCAGTGTCTTCAAGTGGTATTCTTAGTTGGCTTTTCAGGAGATAAATTGTATAAAATAAGTGATGCTGCAAATGCACCTTATGGAACTCCGCCTAGTGAGAGAAATATTGAACAATTACTCGAATCTTCAGTTGTTATAATTAATAAGCAGGCAGGTCCTTCTTCTCATCAAGTTGCAGCTTGGTTAAGAGATTCTTTCGAGCTTAAGTTAACCGGACATGGGGGTACTCTTGATCCTAATGTCACTGGAGTTTTACCTATATCTCTTGGTGGTGCTTCGAAAGTGATTAAAGTTATGCAAGAATCATCAAAGGAATACCTTTGTTTAATGAGCTACAAACGAGATCCAGGTGTAAAGAAAGTTCAGACGATGTTTCAAAACTTTACGGGCCCTATTTATCAAATTCCACCATTTCAGGCTGCAGTTAAAAGAGAATTAAGAATAAGACGAATTTATGAAATAGAATTGTTAGAACATAATTCTCGTAATACCTTATTTCGGGTATTATGTGAGGGAGGCACCTATATTCGTAATTTATGTGAAGATATTGGTTCAGCATTGGGTATAAATTGCTGGATGGAGCAATTAATAAGAACAAAGTCAGGTCCATTCAGAATAGAAGATTCAGTGACTCTTATTGAAGCTCACGATATGTATGTCGATTGGAAGGAATCTGGAGATAGTTCTCGTATTTCCAAAATATTAAAGCCATTAGAAGAGATGCTTGTAGATATACCGTCGATTGAGATTAAGGATTCAGCAGTTGATGCAATTTGCCACGGGGCAGACTTGGGTATTCCGGGAGTAATATCCGTTTCTAAGAAAATGAAAAGAGGACAATTAATCTCCATAAATAGTTCAAGAGGAGAAACTATAGCTTTAGCGAGAGCAACTGTAAATTCTGAAGAAATAGTTAAAAGATCCAATTCCAAAGGTAAAGTAGCTAAGCTTGAGAGAGTAATAATGAAAAGAGGAACTTACCCGCGAGAGTGGAAATCTAAATGAAGTATTTTAGAGAATTAGTCGGCAGTCTAGGTTTTTTGTTAATTCTTTGTACTATTTATTTTGGTTTAATTCATGTAGGTCCTGCAAAATTTTTCACAGCACCGAACGCACAAAAATTATTCTATCTTCATGTACCTTCTGGGCTTATTACGTATTTGGCTTTTATGATGGTTGTAGGTGGTAGTTCTTTTTACTTATACAATAAATCAAATTATGCAGATAATATTGCTAAATGTTCAGCCGAGTTGGGTTTGGTTTTTGGTTTTATGTCTTTATCATCTGGAACATTTTGGATGAAAGCTGAATGGGGTGGCGACATCGTTTCACGTTTTTTAACAGATATGCGACTAGCAACAACTCTTGCAATGTGGCTTTTGTATATTGCGTATGTAGTTTATCGTAGACAACCTGAGACAAGTAATCTTAAGAAAAATGCAGCAATACTAGGTTTGTCAGGTATGTTAATGATACCTCTCTCATATTTTTCTTCTCGTTTTCTAAGATCCCATCATCCTGTAATTGTAGGTACAGAAGATCAAGGAAGTTTAGATCCCTCACTGAGATTAGGACTTTATATGGGTATTTTGGGTTTCTTACTTCTGTATTATTTTTTATTTATGTTGCGCTTTCGAATTGAGGAATTAGAAAAAACTTATTTAGAAAAAAGGATGGAAAACGTATGAAATATCGATTAACTCTTTTAAGTGTTATGATGCTTCTCCTCCCAGTTTCAGCAGATCCATATTGTCATCAGGACGAATGTTTTACGGACAAAGCTGAATTGGTTGTACCTAATGGACAAATAGTTCATATTTACTATAATTCATTATTTGAGATTGGAGAAAATTGGTTCATTGTTATTTGGTTAGAAAATTCCACAGATAATGACATAGATTTAGTGTTTGATTTTGGTGGTGATATTTCTAAGTCTGTCGAAATCAAGAGTGGTAGTAGTAATTATACAGATTCACTTAGTTTTTCTGGATCAACTTTTAGCTCTGAGAGGTTTGATACTGAACTTAATGTAAGCTTTAATGGAAATAATCATATTATCTTAGAAATAGATATCAATAAAAAACCGGCAGAAGATATGGTTTATCTTTGGGGAGGTATGTCTGTCTTTTGGTTTGCTATCGGCGCTTATGTTTTATATATATCAAATAAATTAAGAGAATTATCTAAGAAAGTAAAGAGTAACAATGAGTAATCAAGAGAGACGAACAATATCACCATGGTCCTCATGGTCTAAAGGTTTATTGGCATTTTCAATATTGGTTATAACGGGTGTTGTTATTTTTTTGACAGTCGATGAACAATCAGTGTATATTTCAGTTGAAGATGCTATTTCTGGTGATTATGGAGATGGAGATAACTTACAGATTCATGGTATGGTTACTTCATTGAAGATTTCAACGAGTGGAGGTAAGGAAATATATTTAGTCGATGGTAATTTTTCTATTAAGGTTGATTTATATTCTTTAATCCTTCCTGATACTTTTGCAGAGGATAAAAGTGCGACATTTACAGGAATATTGCGAATTATTGATGATGGTTTTGTGCTTAATGCAGAAAAAGTACAAATGGGCTGCCCTTCTAAGTATGAACCTGTCGAAGAGTAATTTCATGAAAGATAAATTAGTTTCCAAATCCAAAAATATTTATGAACTTCCAATGGAAGGAAAAATGAAAGTACCTGGACGAATATATTCTTCCGAAGCTCTACTTTCACATCCAGGTATGAGTTCAGCTATAGAACAAGTAGCAAATGTAGCTGAATTACCTGGAATTGTAGATGCTAGCATGGCAATGCCAGACATACATTGGGGCTATGGATTCCCTATAGGTGGAGTTGCTGCATTTCGTTCAGATTCAAAGAAAGGTGATGTCGGTGTTGTGTCACCTGGTGGAGTTGGGTTTGATATTAATTGTGGTGTTCGCCTCTTACGGACTGATTTATTAGAAGAAGATATTCGGGGTAAACAGAAAGAGATTATAGAGGAGTTATACAAACAAGTGCCTGCTGGCTTAGGTTCTAAAGGCAAAGTATCTCTTTCAGATAGGGAATTAGAATCGGTACTTTCAGTTGGAGCCTTGTGGGCCGAAGAAAATGGATATTTATGGAAAAAAGATTTAGAAGTTTTAGAAGAGAATGGCTGTATTGAGGAAGCTTTACCGGAGCATGTTTCAGAGTACGCGAGAAAAAGAGGTCGTAAGCAAGTAGGTTCTCTTGGAAGTGGAAATCATTTTTTAGAGGTTCAAAAAGTAGAAGAGATTTTTGATGAAGAGGCTGCTAAGGCTTTTGGACTCTTTGAAGGCCAGGCCGTTGTTATGACTCATACCGGTTCACGTGGTTGTGGACATCAAGTTTGTCAAGATCACTTAGATTGTGTTTTAAGTGCTAGTAAACGTGAAGGTATGGATTTACCAGATAAACAGCTAGCTTCAGCCCCACTCTATACAAAAGAGGCTCAGGAATATTTGGGGGCTATGTCAGCTGCAGCAAATTTTGCATGGACTAATAGATCATTAATTTCTCACGCAACAAGAAAAGCTTTTTCTAATATTTTTGGGGGAGATGGAGAAAGTTTGGGAATGGATACAGTTTATGATGTATCTCATAATATTGCAAAAATGGAAGTTCATTTGGGCGAAGAATTATGTGTTCACAGAAAAGGAGCAACTAGGGCTTTTGGACCAGATTCTCCAGATATTCCACAAAAGTATCGTAGTTTTGGTCAACCAGTTATAGTTCCTGGAGATATGGGGACTGCAAGTTATGTTCTTTCTGGAACTTCAGGAGCTATGGCCAATACCTTTGGCTCAACGTGTCATGGTGCAGGTAGGGCAATGGGTCGAAAAGCAGCATTGAAGAAATATGGTTCTACTGATTTGATTAAAGATTTATGGGAAAAAGATAGAATTTATGTTAAAGCCAGGTCGCCAAGAGTAGCTTGTGAAGAAGCGCCAGGTGCATACAAAGATATTTCCGAGGTGGTAGATGTTTGTCATGCTACGGGAATTGCCAATAAAGTGGCTCGTTTGAAGCCTTTAGGGGTTGTAAAAGGCTAATGGGCATACAGCTAGGTCCTTTACTTGAAACCAGAAAAATAAAAGTAGAAGAATTAAGTGGACAAAGAGTGGCAATTGATGGGTATAATGTACTATATCAATTTTTAACGAGTATACGGCAGGCGGATGGAACTCTATTAACTGACTCCAAAGGAAGGGTCACCAGTCATCTGAGTGGTATGTTTTTTAAATTTTCGAATTTAGTTGGTAATGGTCTAAAATTGTGTATTGTATTTGATGGCAAGCCTCCAGCACTTAAGAAAAAGTTATTAGAAGTTAGAAGGCAACGTAAAATTAAGGCTGAAATAGAGTGGGAGGCAGCTATTGAAGCTGGAGATATCGAGACTGCACGAACAAAAGCTCAGCAAACTACACGTCTTGATCCAAGTATGGTTTTAGAATGTAAAAAATTGCTAGATTATTTGGGTATTCCTTGGATTGATGCGCCAAGCGAAGGTGAAGCTCAGGTTGCTCATTTATTAAGTAATGATCGAGTAGATTATGGGGCTTCACAAGATTTCGATACCATTTTATTTGGAGCTTCTAAATTTGTTCGAAACTTAACACTTTCAGGCCGTCGTAAATTACCGAAGCAACAGAAGTGGGTGGAAGTGTCTCCTGAGATAATAGATCTTGAATTATCTCTTGAAAAGCTTGAAATTAACAGAGAGCAACTAGTTGATGTGGCGATTCTAATGGGGACTGACTTTAATCCAGGGATAGAAGGTATAGGTCCTAAACGGGGGCTTAACTTTTTACAAGAATATGGAAGTGCTGAAGCAGTACTTGATAAGATAGGAAAGAAAATTGATAATTTAGATGAAATAAGAGCATTATTCTTGAATCATCCAGTAATTGATTTTGAACCAGAGTGGTCAGTTCCTCAGAGAGATTTGATACTAGATTATCTATGTAATGATTTTTCATTCAATAAGCCTCGTGTTGAAAAGGCATTAGACAAATATCTAAAGGCCAAACCTCGAGCTCGTCAATTTACATTGGGTGATTTTTAGATTACTTTAAATATACAAACACTAGGGCAAAATAATGGGTAGTATTTCGTTAGAAGAGTTTGAAAACCTCCGAGACTCAGGCCTTTTAATATTAGATAACCGTCCAACGAATGATTTTGCTAAAAGCCATATAAAAAATTCCATAAATGCCAGTATCAATGGTTCATTTGAGTATATGGCTTCTTGTTTTTTTAATAAAGATGAAAAATTGGTTATAGTTTGTAATGCTGCCAATTCAGCAGAATCTTTTTTGAGATTAGAATCAGAAGGATATACGAATTTGTATATATTTCATTATAATCTATGGAATAAAGAAAAATTAAGCCTCGAAAGAGTTGAAGCTAAGAATGCTAAGTCATATGTTAAAGTAATGAAAGATGTTAGTAATATTGAAGATTGGGAATTATTGCATGTCAAGGGAGTATCTGGTATGCCTCTAAAGAAACTTATAACTAATTATCAAATGATTTCAGATGGAGATGTACTTTATTGCGGTAATGGGCATAAGTCAATGGCTGCAGTTTCATATTTAAGAACTAAAAATGTATTTACAAATGATATTATAGGTGGTTTGAGTGCTATGCTTACAGATGCACCAGATTTGGAGATATAATGACTGAAGAAAAAGCGTTTTCATTTTTACCAATGCCCGATCGTTCGAGTAAGCCTAGAACCAAGGGAATGACAATGTGCCTTGACCAAGGTTTAGGGTTAAAGAATACTGAGGATTTATTGACCATATGTGCTGAATATGTAGATTTGTGGAAACTAGGATGGGCTACGACTCAATTGCAATCACGAGAGATTGTTAGGAAGAAAGTAGAGCTCTTGAGATCTCAAAATATTTCAGTTTGTAATGGAGGTACTCTTCTTGAACTATCAGAGCATCAGGGTAAGGCTGAAGAATTATTTACTGAGTTGGTTGAAATAGGATGTGACGTGACTGAAATTTCTAGTGGGAGTTTAGATATTGATTCAGATAGGGTTGTTGATTTAATTGATTGCGCAAGAGGAAAAGGGCTCCGTGTGTTTTGCGAAGTTGGTAAAAAAATGCCTGAAGCTGATTTTGGTGCAGAAGAGTATAATCGTTTGATGAATAAATATTTATCAGCAGGAGCTGAAAAGGTAATTCTTGAAGCAAGAGAATCGGGGGTTAGTGTAGGGATTATGGATGATGATGGCAATCCTCAATTATTAAGAATGAATGATGTACTTGAAGGTATTAATCCTGACCAAGTTCTCTTTGAATCACCACTAAAGTCACAACAGGTTTTTTTCTTAAAACAATTTGGTCCAGAAACTAATTTAGGTAATATACATCCAACTGATGTTATCTCAGTAGAAACATTACGAAGAGGATTAAGGGGAGATACTATTGATGACTTTTATTTTGTTATAGCAGATCGTCATCTGAATAAGCAGGGAAGAAAGTAGTATTTGATGAGAGTGAGTATTGAACATGGCATAGCTGGAGCTAAATTAGCAGTTTCAAGGGGTGATGCAATAATTATTGTGGACACGATAAGAGCTTCAACGACATACGTGAATGCTTTTGGTAGTGGTGCAAAACGAATAGTTCCTTGTTCTAGTAGAGAACATTTGACTTTGAAGAATTTGGAATATAAGGATGCTCTGAAATCGGGAGAAAGGCTCTGTAAGAGGATTGAAGGCTATGATCTAGGTTCTTCTCCAAAAGAGATGTCTAATACAGCTTTAGAAGGCAAAATTATTCTTTCAAGCACAACTAATGGTTCAAAGATGGTTGTAGCTTCATCAGCATCCTTTTTGGTAGTAATGGGTAGTTTTTGTAACGCTACTTCAGTAGTTGATTTTTTTTCAGATAAAAATTGCGATATATCCCTAATTTGTTCAGGCAGATTAGGAGAACCAGTTATTGAGGATAATTTATGTGCTGAATACATTAAGCATAAATTCGTGAATCCAAGTAAAAAGTTTAGATTATCTACTGATGAAATTAAGATTGAATGTTCAAAATCTCCTAGTTATGATATGCTGAAAAGTGCTGGTTTAGAAGATGATTTTAATTTTTGTATGGATATAGATTCCCACTCTATAGTTCCAGTCTTAGATTCAGATGGGTTTATTTTGCCTTAATTCTAAAAATATCATTACTGCCACAGGTAGTACATTCCGGATTTTTTTTCATACTTATAAAATTACAAGCAGAACATTTGTATTTCCATTTTCTTAATTCTTTAATCTCTTTTCCACTACATGACATATACTGTAGATTCATATACAAAGCTACGTTTTGGATAGCAAAATCATCTGAAACTATTGTTGACTTAGTTTCATGGGCTATTGCTAATATTTTCAGATCAGTATCTGATAGAACGGCTAAATCGCCAGTTTCTCCAGCATTCAATTTAATAATATCCAGATTTTCGTTACTAGGTTCTCTAATTTCTAATCCTATTTCATTTAGGTTGGAAAAATATTGTAAACTTTGCTTGTTCTTCAATTCTAATTCTATTTGAGGAATTGTAATGAGTTTTCCATCAGGATGTTTTTGGCTTAAAAAAGCACATGTATCTAAAACGTACACAATATTCCTATACAGTATGGTTAAGAAAGATTTATTTAGAATAAACCAAATATAGGTTTACAAGTAATTGCTCTCCAAATCATTGATTTTGTCATACGATTGAATCCAGTATTAATTAACCAATCTGGAGATTTAAACATTAATCCTCCCCACCATATTCCTCTCTTCGAATATTTCATTTCACTCCCCATTTGTTCGTTCCAGTTCTTTTGGTATTCACTAATTGGAGTTCCATGGTTGATGTAATTGCCTATCGCTTGTCCTGCAATTCTACCGCCAGTCATTGCAGTAGTTATTCCAGCACCGTTTGAAGGGAGAACCATACCTGCAGAATCTCCAACTAACATATAATTACCTTTTACAAAAGTGGTTATTGTGCCTGACATTGGCAAAACTCCACCTCCTTTGTATGTTATCTTACCTTCAAATCTATTGAAAAAAGTTTCAGCCATTTGCGTTAAACTGATATTCTTGGAAAAACGGGTTTGTATTCCAATTCCAATATTAGCACCTCCTTCTTTTGGAATCATCCATGCGTATCCACCTGGTGCTATCGAACCAAAGAATAGGTCAACTCGATTATCAAAGTCCCCATCCATCAAAACAAAATTAACGGCTATATTCAAAGAGGATTCATTCCAGAATTTTTTTCTAAGAATATCATGAGGGCCTCCACATCCAACTATGATATTTGCCGAAAGAGATTCACCGCTTTTTAGTATAACTTCATTATCAATTACATCGTTTACTCTTGATTTAGTCAAGTATTCAGCACCTTCTCTCTTTGCTAGATTAACTAATGTTTGATCATGTATAGGTCTGTTTAGAATCTGACCTTCGAAAGGATATTCTAATCTATTACCAGAAGGGCTAACTATTCCCATTGTATTAGTAAATCTTGTAATGGCTTCATTAGGGGTTTGAAATAAATCATCGATATCTGGAACATTTGGACAAAGTTGTTTCAGTTCTTTATTTGTGGGGACTAGTTCACCGCATTGTAATGGTGTTCCTATCACTTCTCTTCTGTCTATGACTAAAACTTTAGCACCGGCTTTGGCTGCATATCTTGCTACAGTACTTCCTGCAGGCCCACCACCTATAATGATAGCGTCCCAATCATAACTCATCAATGGTAAAAGCCTTGCTAAAATATGTTTTTGTTGAAATCATAAGTATCATAAACACCTATGTCTAAAGATAAGATGTGCAGGCAATCATTCTGACCGCAGGTGAAGGCGCCCGTCTATCAGGTTGGACAAGTAATCGACCTAAAGGGATGCTCAATCTTGGAAATAAGCCTATTTTAGATTACTTAGTAAGAGGGATAATTGATTCGGGAATTAGCGAGATTAATATGGTTGTAGGCTATGGAAAGAATAGTGTTATGTCATATTTTGGAGATGGTTCATCATTTAATTGTAAAATAAATTATTTTTTCCAGGATAAAAGCACAGGAACTATCGATGCTCTAAAGATAGGAATGGATGGCATAAGAGATGAGTTTATTCTAGTTCCAGGTGATAATTTGGTGTCTTCTAACGCGTTTAAGAGTTTAAGAAAAATCAAACTGAATGCTCTTTTATCAGGTCAGGCTAAGCGTTGGTCAAAGTGGGGTGAAATCGAGCTTGTTGGAGGAAAGGCAAAGATTACTTTCGATAATCCGGATGCCTACGGCCGTATACATTTCACAGGAATTATGAAAATTAATAAATTATTAGCACTAAAACTGATAGAATTATCTGGAGCACATCTAGGTGAAGCTCTACAGTCTTTGGGTTCAGAGTATCCTTTTGAAATTGTTAAAGCAGATTATTGGCATAATATTGTTTATCCTTGGGACTTAATATCAGGAAATAGTATGGCTTTAAGAGACAATTTACTATATAAAAGTGGAAAAATAGAAAAAAATGTTTCTATTCGTGGTGATGTTTCAATTGGGAAAGGTACAATAATTAGATCAGGTAGTTATTTACATGGTCCTTTATCAATTGGGAAAAATTGTGATATTGGTCCTAATTCAGTAATAGGTCCTTCAGTATCAATTGGCGATAATACTACAATTGGAGCCTTTAGTGAGATTGTAGATAGCATTATAATGCAAAATTGTGAAATAAATAGTTTTTGCAGTCTCAAAGGAAGTGTAGTTGGTGAGGATAATATTTTAGGTTCACATTGTATAGCCATTCCTAATAATCGTAATATTAGGTATCTTGGTCAAGAGTTTTCCGTTAGTAATAGGGGAGCCATGATTGGAGACGGTTGTAGAATAGGTAGTAGAGCTGTTCTTGAGGGTGGATCAATTTTATTGAATGAGGCTACAATTGGTGAGGGAGAATTATATAATGCCGACTTTCAAGGAGATAGTATCTGATGTGTGGAATTGTAGGTTATACTGGCAATAAGCAGGCTCAACCGATTGTTTTAGAATGCTTGAAAAAATTAGAATATAGAGGATATGATTCATCAGGTATAGCGACTAGAGAAGAAAAGTTAGTTATTTGTAAAAAAGAGGGACCTATTGCCAATATGGAATCTATATTGCCCAAATCAGATTCTACATTAGCTATAGCACACACTCGTTGGGCTACACACGGAGCACCTTCTGAGGTAAATGCCCATCCCCATTCCAACTCAGAGAACACAATTGCTGTAGTTCATAATGGAACTATTGATAATTATTTAGATATTAAAGAAAATTTAGAGTCTGAAGGATATAAATTTAAGAGTAATTCAGATTCAGAAGTTCTACCTATATTAATAACTAAATATTATTCAGGAAATTTAGTTGAGGCTCTTAACAAATCTTTAGATGATATTCAAGGTATTTTCACAATAGCAGTTATTCATGAAGATCATCCCGATGAGATAGTAGCCGTTCGAAATGAAACACCATTAGTTATAGGTATAGGAAATTCGGAAAATTATTTGGCTAGTGATATTTATGCAATTTTAAAGTACACTCAACAAATAATATATCCTTTGGATAATCAAATTATAAGATTGACTTCAAAATCAGTTGAAGTTTTTGATGACAATCTGAATAAAGTAGACTATGAGATAGAAAAAGTAGAAAAATATACGGAAGTATCTGAAAAGGGTGGTTTTGAACATTTTATGTTGAAAGAAATTTTTGAACAACCAAAGGCTTTACAGGACTCTTTAACAGAATTATTGATAGATTCACCTCTTGAAAAATTAAATCTTAATTGGAAAATTGGTAGTATTTCAGTAGTGGCCTGCGGAACCTCATTTCATGCAGGATTGGTTGGTAAATATGTTATCGAGCAATTAACTGCAATACCGGTTTCAGTTAGTTATTCTTCTGAGTTTAGATATGCAGCTCCAGTTCAGGGAGTTGGTGGGCTATTATCTTCAAGGCCATTAGTAGTATTAATTAGTCAAAGTGGAGAGACTGCAGACACATTGGCCGCAGCTCGAGTAGCAAGGCAACAAGGTTGCCATACAATTGCAATTTGTAATGTTCCAGGTAGTAGGATAACTAGAGAAGTGGATGGTGTGATTATTACTAAATCGGGCCAAGAGATTGGTGTCGCAGCTACGAAAACTTTTTTGACGCAAATGCAAGCATTGTATGCACTTGGAATACATTTAGGATTTACTTCCGGTTCAATAGATTATCCACAATTGAAGATGTGGGAATCAGAAATTAGGAAACTTCCAAGTAAATTAACTCAAGTATTGAATAATTCAGAGTCAATAAAAGCTTTAGCAGCTCAGTTTGTAAATTCTAAATCTGTATTTTTTGTAGGCCGTAATATCAACTATCCTTTAGCTTTAGAAGGTGCATTAAAACTTAAAGAGATATCATATATTCATGCAGAAGGTTATCCCGCTGGTGAGCTCAAACATGGCCCATTAGCTTTACTGAGTGAAGATACGCCAGTAGTGGCTATAGCAATTCAAGATCATACCTATTCTAAGTTAATATCTAATATTGAGGAAATGTCAGCACGTAAGGCACCTGTGATTACGATTGCTCAAAAAGGAGATGAATTAGCTAAGAAAGTTTCAGATTTTTGTTTTGAATTACCAGAGATAGATCCGGTATTATCTCCTTTCCCAGTTGCCGTCTTTATGCAATTATTATCTTATTATATTGCTCATGAGCTTGGTACTGAGATAGATAAACCACGTAATTTAGCTAAATCCGTTACGGTTGAATAGGTTCAAAAAATGATTTGCATTAAGGCCGATATTCCAAAAGAAATATGCAAAATCGATGATGAATTAAAAGCAATTTATCATTCAAGTGATACGGTTTGTATTTGGGTTTTTAAAACACGAGATGAAAGAAATAAATTCATGGATGAAACTGCTGGCATGAAGAAAGATGATAGAGAAGACCATTTTCTGAAGAACTATTCGATATGATCATTAAGGGTGTCGAAATTTCTACTCCTTTACGGTTGAATAATCTTTTTTAATTTGTGAGTTCTTCTAAACTTTTCAATGCAAAAGCAGTGTGTAATGCAGTACCAATGTGTAGTGCATCTTCATCTGCTTTAAACATAGGATGATGTACGCTGTAAACTGCATCAATCTTTTCATTTTGCATTCCTAAAACAACGAAGCATCCCTTCACTTTTTCAGTATAATATGCAAAATCTTCTCCACCCATTACGGCATCAAGGTCACTTACATTCTCTTCACCTAACATATCACTTCCCACTTTCTTTGCAAAATCCCACATTTCACCATCGTTGACAGTAGGTGGATAATCATTACCAGGATATTCGACAATTGCTTCACATTCATGAGCTTCAGCAATCTTTTCAGCTATTTCTTTTACTCTTCTTTGCAAACTTTTTAGCCCATCCATTGTTAGTGATCTTAAGGTTCCTAGTATTTTTACTTCTGAAGGAATAACATTTGCTGCCTGACCTCCATGTATTGCACTTATACTCACAACTCCTGAATCTAAGGGGTCAAGTTCTCGAGATATAATTGATTGAAGATTTGTGATAATTTGTGCTGAAGTTAGTATGGGGTCTCTTGTCAAATGAGGTACTGCAGCATGCCCTCCTACTCCCTTTATGGTTAAATCTAAAAAGGTAGTTGCTGCCAAGAAAGTACCTTCCTTAGATCCAATTTGACCTGTAGGCATTTGAGGCCATACATGTAATCCAAATATTCGCTCAACTTTTGGATTTTCTAAAGCACCTTCATCCCTCATTAGTTTACCACCCGCACCTCCTTCTTCTGCAGGTTGGAAGAACAATTTTATAGTTCCGTTAATTTCAGATTCTTTACCTTTCAGAATTTTTGCAGCTCCCAACAACATTGCAGTATGGCAATCATGTCCACAAGCATGCATTTTTCCATCAATTTCGCTTCTGAAGGGGACGTCAGTTTCTTCATGTATTGGTAATGCATCCATATCAGCTCTTAGAGCAACACAAGGTCCTTTTCCGTTACCTATAGATGCTAAAACACCAGTCTTAGCAATTGGAGATAGATATGCAATTCCCAATTCATCAAGTTCTCTTCGTATTAATGCACTAGTTTTAACTTCTTCATACATAAGTTCAGGATGTTTGTGTAATTCTCTACGTATATTAATAATCCATTCGGAGATTTTCTTAGCCTCTATTTTAGCTTCTTCAGGATTCATAATTAGTAAGAGTTCATTCTCATTATAGAAGTATCGCCGTTATCAAACCAAATTGGGAATTTATTATTGTCGGTAAATTTAGTTTTTGCTTCACCAGTTAGCTCTTCAGCTGGATCCCATTGTAAAAGTGCAACACCTTTTTGCATTTCCTCAGATAGAACTATGTAAGTAACAGATTTTACCCCAGCTTGGGGTGTAGATAGGAATTTACCAGCCATAATAGCTTCTTCAGTGTCCCCGGTTATTATTTCAGCACCATTTTCCCAGCTAGCATTTGTTTTGGTTAATCCGAATGTTAAGCTGCTCAAACGGTGATCACTAACGACTAGGCTGTCTTCTTCTACAAAACTGAGCCATAATATGGCATCAAATTCATTTTGACTAGTACCTTCCTGAAAGCCCCCCATTACAGAAGGTGGAGGATAGGTACCTATAGCACAACCTAAGAATAAAAATGAAAAACCAACCGCTATTGAGGTTCTTTTGGTATGTTCAAATCCCTCAATGAAATATTGAAAACCAATTCCAGCTATTAATGCCACTGGCGCTAGAAGATATGGTGCGTGGCGATATGCAATCAAAAGATGAGATCCAGTGATAGCGCCAATAGTAGCTAGAGATAGAATTGGCAGTAGCCAGCCCCAGATTATCCATCCATATTTTTTTGAGATAACCAAACTGGGTGAAGCTGCCATAGAAATCCAAGCTAAATTAACCATCAGATATGGCACAGCTTCCATTCCAACAGGTATTTGTGTACCTGGGACACCTTTCCAAAGTGTAAGAAAAATTATAACAAAAGAGACTGAGAAAGCAACCAACATTCTTGTTGTAAGGGTATTGTGATTTATATTTTCTGAAAATAGTGGTAATCTCAAATAATTTCGAGATAGCCAAAGGATTGCCAATCCAATAATTGGTAAAATAGTCATAATAAATCTAACCGAGAGATTATCAGGTAGAAAGCCGAATGCACTTTGCTCTAGCATATTGCTGAATGAATCTGCATAAAGTAACCAATATGCTGAAGTCACAAGAGAGATTATTGCGAGTCCAATAATACTCTGTTTAATTATTCTTTTGTTACCTGCAGCTATTTCAACACAGATTATTCCTACAATTGCAATACACATTAACAATAATGTAAAATGATGAGTTATTAGCAGACTCAAGAATGATATTTTCATTATACCGCCCCAGGGATAATCAAATATTTTAGATACGTTAAGTTCGTAAATTTTTTCAGATTCTAAACATTTGATCCATGAATAAAGAAATACAAGGCCTAGTGTTTCAGCTAATCCACCGGGCATAGGGTGTGAATTTGCATATACAACTCCAAAAGTAACTCCATAGAATGCAGCACCAAAGAAAGCAGGTACAAATCCTACAACTTTCTTTCCAATAATAAATAACATTGGAATAGCAAGAGTTGAGATAAAAGGAATAAACCACATTAGAATATAATGATATTCGATAGTCGTTAGCAGTGATAAAGATCCAGTAAGAAGTTGCATTCCTTGAAAATCGGGATATGCTCTTCCCCAACCAATATAATTGTCATTTAGCATATTTCCTTCTTCTATCAAGTATCTAGTAAGATACAGATATTCACCTGAATCACTTCCCCAAATTCTCCAATTATAATTGTGGTAGATACGAATTAAAGCAGTTAATGAAATAACAGAATAAAGTAAATATTTCTGATATTCTTTAATCTTCATTTTTATCTCCAAATACCAAGGTTATTTCGATTATAAGCGAAAACAAGATTAAAAATATTAAATTAATAATCATAGATGGCTCTGGTGTTCCTAGAATAATAATTGCTATTATTAGTATATATAAATATTTCCGAAGTTGTGTCTTACTGCTACTATATTCGGTTAAAAATAGAGTTAACAATGGTAAACTGAGTAGGACTCCTGAGAATAAAGAGATTGAGATAAGTAACTTTATTGTTTCATAAATGGATAATTTTGCAATAGTCACATTATCGTTCATAAGTAATACTTCAAAGATAATTGGTGCAAGATAATACAGACCTAGAATTGAGCCAAGAATAAAAAGAATAAATCCAATAGAAAAGCAGATTTGAAATCCTCTTTTTTCCTTAATCGTCAATGCAGGACTCGAGAAGTTGTAAATTCCTCTTACCCATAAGGGATATGAAATTAAGAGACTACCAATAAGACTCAGGTGCAGTTTAAGTCTAAGAAATTCGGTAGGGCTATATGCAGTTAGGTTAGTTATTTCTATGTTGCCTATAGTTAGTAAATTATCTACGATTGACTTTGAAAATGGCAACAGTAAAAGAATAAGGAATATAGAAGACATGAAAGGTTGTATGAGATGTAATCTTAGTTCTTCGAGATGGCTCGATAGAGGGCTGCTAATGTCTCGTATTTCAGACAATAAAGGGGTAAGGTCGGGGGCTTAAAAGGCGCCTTGTATGGGAATACAATGAATATCCTTCAGGGTTGTGTTAGGTATCCTCCAGCTCCAGGTGGTGCTGAAACTGTGGTTAAAGCTTATTCAGAAGGACTGTCAGGTAAGGGCCATAATGTAGAAGTCATAACCACGGATCTTTACACTGAAACTCCTTTTGTAAAGAAGGAGATGCCATCAGAAGTATCGGGGGTCCCAGTTTTGAGGCATAGGGCCTTTACAATTTCGGGGGAAGCTCACTATGTATTTGCTCCAGGAATGATAAAATCATTTCTTTCTAAAAAAGCAGATATAATTCATACGCATTCTTATGGATATTTTCAGAACCATGCTGGTTGGATTAGAGGGAAATTACAATCAACACCTTGGGTGATAACTCCTCATTTTCACCCTTCATGGTCTATGTGGGGTGGTTCTAAGAGACGCACTCTACGAGATTTTTATGATTCCAAAATTGGTAAATCAACAATGGAGGCTGCAGATTTAATCACATGTGTTAGCAATCATGAAAAAGAAGTATTAATCAAAGAGATTGGCCTCAAAGATGATAATATTAAAATAATATACAATGGAATACATTGGGATGATTGGAAAGAATTACCGACGAAGAAGATATTCAGAGATAAATATCCTCAAATTTCAGAGAAATTTGTCATTTTTGCAGGACGATTAGCTACGAATAAAGGCCTAACCAATTTAATTGAAGCAATGTCTATTGGAGAGTCTCGTGAATTTGACTTAGTAATTATGGGTGCAGATATGGGGCTTGGTAAAAGTTTAGATAAATTAGCCGAGTCAAAAAATATTAGGATGCATCGATTGGGCCATGTTGATGATGTGATTTACCGTTCTGCTTTGTCTGCAGCTGAAGTTTTAGTGCTACCGTCTGAATATGAAGCATTTGGAATAGTTCTTCTCGAGGCTGCGGCAGCAGGTACTCCCGTAGTAGCTACAAGAGTTGGTGGAATTCCTGAAGCAATGGCCGAGGGGAAAAATGGATTATTAGTTGAATACAATGATTCCGAATCACTTTCAAATTCAATATTTACAATTATGAATGATGAGCTATTATCTATAGAAATGGGGACATTTGGCAGAGATTTTTCTAAGAATTTTTCATGGTCAAAGATTGTTGAAACATTGGAAAATGAGTATCTGAAAATATTAGGGTAAATTATTATATGAAAGACCTTCTGCTATCATGTGACTCCGAAAAAATTAAATTACAAAATGAGCATTCCTCCCGAGTTTCGGGACCAGTGGTCTTTTTTCGGTTCTAGAGCCAAAATAGAAGGTATTACTACTACAGAATTGCTTCAAGATATTATTGATGAATATTTAGAAGGATATAAGGACGAAAGGGCACAGGCCGAAGAAGAGTTAGATGATTTGGCCCCGCTCAGAGATAAAGTTCCTAAGAAAGTCAAAATTAAGAAACCCGTTAAGCCTAAGAAGAAGTCATTTATATCCAAGAAGGTTAGCATTACTAAAAAGAAAGATGATTCTTCAGATGAGGATGATGTAATGACTATTCAAGATACAGCTAAGTTCAAACTACTTTATCTAGTACGTTCATTAGATTCAGGTAGCGGTGTTGATCCTGAAAAGTTAAGGGAAGTAGCTAATGAAAAGGGAATTTTAAATCCTCGTTTACAACTGAATAAAATGATTAGAAGAGGCATATTATATATTCATCTTGGCCGTATTCATTTGTCTTAGGATATCACAAAATATTTTGAAGTAACTTATATAGAGTAACCATCTAAGTACTAAAATATGGAATTAAGTCGAAAACAGTGGATTTTTGTAGTTATTCTAGTTCTTGGTTTCATTGCTATGGGTGGCGTAGCTGGATTTATATTTGCAACTATTTTATCTTTTGTTCCAGCTTATTATTATCTCAGATCAATTAGAAATGCTGAGAAGACGGATAAGGAGCCTTGGGATGCTCTAAAGTTAGCTTTTGCATGGGGTGCTATATCTGGTGTTTTTCTAGCAATATTATTCAATGGTTTAGGTATTTCCTTATTATTAATTTTCTTAACTGAGAGCGGTCCGGTTTCTGAAGATTTAGTACTTATTTTATCAGTAGTAGTCATCGCCCCAATAGTTGAAGAATTTGTTAAACCAATAGTCATGTTTCGAAATACTGTAGTTCGTAGCAATATTGATGAAGTTGAAGATGGTATTGTTTATGGTGGAGCTTGTGGGTTAGGATTTGGAGCTACAGAGAATGTTCTTTATGGGTTATCTGAAGAAGCTGTAACTGCCGGATACCTTGGTATTTTAGCAGTAGTAATATTGAGAACGATATCTTCAATACTTTTGCATTTAGTAGCCACTTCTTTTACAGGTCATGGAATTTCCAAATATTTGGTAGAAGGTCAGCCTTTTAGTGTAGTGGTCAGATATTATTTCTTGGCAGTATTGATTCATGCGGCATGGAATGGGGCTGCTGTTTTCAGTATGATTTATAGTGATGACTTAGGTGGTGTAATTTTATTAATTTTCTCAATAATGCTAGCTATAGGAGGTCTTGAATTTTCAAAAAGAAGGGTTCGAGAGATAGATATGGAAGGTTCAAATATAATGATAAATCAAATCCGTTCAAACGAGGTTAGTAAAAAATGGGGAGATCCTAGTAAATGGGATAAATCGGGAGTCTCTACAGATGTAGTTCCTAAGGATGGATATACCTCTGCTACTTTATATTCAACAGATGATCGAACTAAAGCACAGAATTGGTTTGCAAATATAGATTGGAAGAGTGCAGTAGGAACGGGCATATTTTTGTTATTTATTCTTGGAGATATGTTTATTTGATAATTTTCAGGTATACTCTTTTAATCTCTTTTTTCTAGCGCTTAATGCGGGCCAGTAGCTTAGCTAGGTAAAGCGATCGGCTCTTAACCGATCGATCGGGGGTTCGAATCCCTCCTGGCTCGCCAACTAAGTGAAATGCATAGGGTATAATCTAGTGATACGTCCCTGCTTTTCAATTTTTATAATTGAATTAGAAACTAATGAATTAACATGGTAGTTTACCTTTTGGCGACTTACTTTTAGTTGTTGCGAAATCATTGATTGTGTTATTCCAGGATTATCTTTGACAATGCTTATGATTTTCTTTTGCGTTACATTTGTAATTAAGGAATTACTAATATTAATTCGACTTTCACTACCAAATGGGAAAAATAACCTTTGTCTTCCGCTGGTATGGGAAGTAATTGTTTTATGATTTTCTAAGATGTGTAGGTGATGTGCCAAGGTACCATTATGTAGCCCTAACTTTTCTTTTAATTGAGTGAAATTAGCACCAGGTTCGGCATATATGATTCGAAGGAGATTTTGCCTAGTAGGATCATCTGCTAATGTGTCTTTTTGAAGCCTTGAATACAAAGGAATGAAAAATTTAAATGTTAAGTATTTCATATTCTCTGAACGTTGGAATTGGAATCCTATACTGGCAATAGAGAGTGCAACGAACATATTTCTTAGACTTAAATTAGGGATATTGATTGTACGCACTACTTCCTCCGTTTCTTGAACTGTTTCAATTACATTAATATTTTCATTCATTTCTCTATATGTGATATATTTATCGTCATTTTCTATACTTATGAATAGTTTGAAAGTTCCAGCTTTATTTGGTTTGTATGTAGTTTTAATGCTCCATGATTCTTTGTTACCAAGTTCTTCGATAGTATTATGATCTAGAATTTCTTCAAAGTCAGTATCAGTTTTGATTCCTATATCTATTTCAAGGCTACTACTGGCATAGCCTGTATTCGAAATAACTGTTGTACATGCAATACTTTGTCCAGTTAATATGGAATGTCGATTACATTCTTGACTAACTATGTTAATTTGGGTTTCAGTATAGCTTAGTATGTATCCTTCTGTTTTTTCCACTCCATTATTTGAGATTTCGATAATTAATGGATTTCCACCTAGTAGTGGTATTTTCTGCAGTGGCATAATTTCAACATCCACTGTTAAACTTTCTCCTGCATTAATTGTAACATGTTCAGGTCCGCTTATTGATTCTATAAATATAGAAGAATAAGCATAGTTTATTTCATAATTTTCAGTATAAAAACCTTCATTATTAATTATGAATTTTGCGTAATATAATTTCTTGCTATCAAAACTGATTGATGGCCAAACGAGAGAATCTATGTTTTCGTCATAACCTTCTAGATTTAGGGTGAATTTTTCTTCATCCATATCGATTATTGAAATGATTCGCACCGATTGGTCCCAATAGATTGTAGTAGTTTCATCTGAAGTTTCTATTAAAAAATAATTATCTATTAGCGGCTTTATCTGATAATTCTCATCTAGTTGAAATGCTTCGATATCATTAGTTTGTATCAATATATTCATCTTTTCGGAATTAGAGCTTATAGGATTTACAATATCTATATTATACATTGAAATAGATAGGAATGTATTGTACTCTTCATAGTATATATTTTCGTTAATCAAAATAATTTTTATATTACAATAGTAATTACCTGGTGAAGACATTTCAGTAAATATAAAGTTAATATTTTGAGATTCTCCAGATTCTATATTTGGGGTTCGAAGATATGTTCCAATTTTCTCATCAGAGCTAAATAAGTCTACACTTATGGTTATATTTCCAAGCTGTTGGTTGAATAAACCGCTATTTACTAAATTTAGACTCACTTCAGGAGTCTGTTCCAAGGTAAAGAAGTAATGTTCAGGTATGTCGGTCTCAATATCGTGTTTTATTGGCACGTATTGATAATCTATATTTTTAATATTCCAAAAATCTTCAGAATCAGCATCGAGGTCTGAGGCTGAAAAACAAATATATACATTTTTCCCCGCTTCTATTTCGACCTCAATATATTCATTACTATTTTCATTTATAGTGTATAATTCATTCCATATTGTACTGTAAAGTTGGCTATGATTGAAATCTGTAGTATAACTAATGCTATAGTTTGCATCTAAAGTTATGATAAATTCATGTTGAATAGTTAGTTTATTATTTTCATTTCCATTTGTATTATATGGGCCTATTATTATTCCAGTTTCATATTCATTGTCTAGGTTTATTAGTTCAATATTTTGATTTTCAGGATTATAAATCCAGTTGGCATTATGCTCATCATCTAAATAGTAGTCAACAATAGTTTCTTTTAAATTAGTTTGAAAAGAATCGTAGAATAAATATTCTTGTTCAAGGTATGTTTTAGTTATGATGTCATCATTGTTAGATAAGAGTGTTAAGTTGAAAATGTAATTTCCAGATAGTTGTATAGTAAATGGAAAATTAGTATAGTATGTTTCTAAGGGGCTTATTGTAAATATTAAATTGGATGATTCTATATTTATATTCTCTTGGAGATCTTCACTGAATATACTTATTATTAAACTATAAGGTATTTCTTCATCAAGATTATTGGTAATAGTTATATTTAATGAATTATCGGTTTGTGTATTGAGATGTTCAATTTGACTAATTTGGATTTCAGCTTCAGTTGCCGGAATGAGTGCAAAAACGATTCCTAAAAATGACGCAACCATGAGAAATAATAGTTTTGTTCTTGCACCCATCTAATCTCTAAAGAAAGTTCAAGGTATTAATAAGTTTAGGACGTTTTTTTGACAATCATGAGCCTATTTTTTGATATTTATTAATGATTTACAGATAATATAATGTTTTAAGCATTACATAATTCATATTGTAAAATATTATATAACGCACAATCTAAACAAAAATATGATAACTGACAAGCAGCTGTCTCAAGGTGTTTCGATAATTCCCGTCTTAGTTTCAGTTATTGTTCTAATTCTTGGAGGTTCTTGGTTTATTGCTTATGAAACATATACCTACACTGCATCCGATGATATTATTGATGGATTGGTTAAGAATTCAGATTATAATTTTTATTTAGATGAAGTAGAAAATAGTCAATATGATGGAGTTGATAAAACAGGTAATCGTGAAGATACTATTATCTCTTATTCAGATAGTGGTTATGAACAAAGAGGCATTGTTTTCTATAATATGAGTCTTATTGTTTATGCAATTTCCTTTATAGCTTTTTTATCATCCATCTTAATATTTGTTCGTGATTATGATTTAATACCAAATATAAGTAAAGCTGAATTTTCAGCGGTTACTTTTGGTTCATATATTGCCATTTTTATTTTTCTTCTATTTTTGGCTAGTTATTCAGTAATGGCGATTCCAGATGCAGTACATGAAGATCATATGGGGACTAATAAATCGTGTATTTATGATGATGATATGTTTATAGCAGGTGTTGATAATTGTGATGTTCATTTTACTAATGACCCTCAAATTGATGTCATAAGTCAGAAAACGACCTGGAGTATTGGCCTAGGTTTCATAATTTTCATTGTAGGTATGCTTATTCCTTCGATATTTTTGATTACTTCAACACTTCAAAGATTAGGTGATGATGAAGAAGAACTTGTTCCAGAACCGGTATTGTATTTTGATCCAGAGGCTAGGCTTCTTTTTGACATAAATACTGGTGAAGTAGTAGGTTCTTTTGCTGAGGATGATCGAGAATTCTTTTTTGATGAGGATGCAATGAT
>JAPYSW010000017.1:7757-26959 GCA_029936395.1 Candidatus Poseidoniia archaeon | reverse complement strand
GTAAGTCCGTTACCATCTTTCAAACCATTGTCTTTTTGTCGTTCCATTTGTCTCACCGCTTAAAACGTTATCAGTATATAGAAGAAACCGTATATAAAATAAATGTCGTAAAATTAAGTTATTTTTTTTTGTATTTCAATGACTTTATCTTAACTATTTTTTTTTTTAGATTTGGTTTTTGTTGCCTTTGAAGTTTTCTTTTTTGTATCCGTTTTCTTTTCAGGCTTAGAACCTTCATAATGTTCGAGAAACTCAATATCTGTAACATCAGTATTCTTTCGAATAGCTGCAACTACTCTATATTTTGCTTGGAACCAATTAACATCAAATTTAGTTCTTTCAGGTAATTTAACTTGAGCTACACCTTTTTCTATTTTCACGTCAAATTCATCATCAGCAGGATATTCCATACTGAAAAGTGCTCGAATAATATCTACTGGTTTCTTAATAATAGACTTTACAGTGTATTTGAAAACTAATTCTTTGCCAGCTAATCCAGGATTAAAATCAATTCTAACTCTTGATCCATAAACATTAGCTAAAATTGCAGGTCTTCCTTCAATATTCAATTCTTCTCCAACGAATCCTTTTGCATCTGGACATGTTCGTCTGAATTTTGATACAGACATGGTTTCTATTAATTTTGTATCTCTAGATCCATAGGCATCTTCCGGAGCGATTTTAATTTCAGTTACTTTTCCGACTTTTGCTTTTTTCAAATCATTTTCAAAACCTGGAACTAAACGTCCTTCACCAACTATAACCGTAATTGGGGCATATTTTCTATTTTCAACTAAAGCATCTTCTTTCTTTGCTACTTTCTCGAGGGTCGTATCAAATAAAATCCCATCTGTACGTCCTTCGTAATCTAGAGTTACAATGTCACCATCTTTTAGAGGCATATGTGTTGCGTAAAAGCAGGAGTATTAAGCGCTTATGTTCAACCTATAGCTCTTAACCCCCCTTAAGTTGAACATTTATGCGTTCCAAACCAGCTCGTTCAATGATATTGCCGAGAATGGTAGTGACAGGACCTGGTGTTTTAGAGCAGCTTCCAGCTATAATTGCAGAGTTAGATATTCCAGAAAGAGGATTAATTGTTTGTGATAGTAACACCCTTCAGATTGCAGGTAATCAAGTAATCGAATATTTAGAGGCAGGTGGTCACCCTATGAAAAAAATTGTGATTGAAGGGGCTAATATTGAGGAACTGGGTAGGGTTGAAGCTTATTCGGATCAAATAGACTTTCTTGTAGGATTAGGTGGAGGCAGACCTATAGATTTGGCTAAACAGGCTGGTTTCAATAAAAATATTCCATTTATTTCAATTCCTACGGCTGCATCTCATGATGGATTTGGTTCAGCTCGAGCTTCAATACGACAAGAAGGACGTAAAACTTCAATGCAAGCTATACCTCCAATAGCAGTAGTTGCTGATACTTCTATCATTTCGAAAGCCCCAAGAAGATTGCTTGGAGCTGGTGTTGGAGATATAATCAGTAACCAAACTGCAGTACTTGATTGGAAACTGTCTGAACAAAAAGCAGATTATAGTGAATATGCAGCAGCATTATCAGAGATGGCGGCTAAATTAGTTGTGGATGGAATAGATAAAGTGGCTAATGGTAGTGAAGAAGGCGTTAGATTAGTTGTTAAAGCATTAATTTCAAGCGGAGTTGCAATGTCGATTGCAGGTACTTCAAGACCGGCGAGTGGTGGTGAACATAAGTTTTCACACTGGTTAGACTTACATTGTGATAATCCTGCATTACATGGAGAACAATGTGGTTTAGGATCTATAGTTACAATGTATTTACATGGTGGAGATTGGGAAAAGATTAGAAATACCTTGAAAGCAGTAAATGCTCCGATTAATGCAAAAGGTTTAGGAATTGATAAGAATATGATTTTGTCAGCTTTCCTTAATTCTAAGGATATTAGGCCAAATCGTTTAACTATTTTAGATACAACTAGTTCTGAAAAAATTAAAGACGCCGTTTTAGCTACTGGCGTTATCGACTAATCTTTCTTCAATTTCGGTTGAAATCCATAATATTAAAATTGTAATTAAGATTACAGGAGTACTAAAATGGAATCCTTGAGTAAACCAATCAGGTATTGCATTTCCGGTTTTAGCAGACCAATATGACCATCCAACTAGTATTTCACCTACTATTATTGATACAATACAACTATTTGCCCTTACTCTATCCCAATAAAGTACTGCCACGGTTGTAGGAAAAAGAACAGCTAAACCAGTAAATGCTTGTGAAACTATATCAAAAATGGTATCTGGAGGATCATAAGCCAATGCTAAACCGATTATTGCAAGTATGATAATCAGAATTCGGCCTATTTGTTTTTCATTTTCTTTTTTGATTTCAGTAATTGCAGGTAATCCATCCTTGGTTATAATTGATGACATTGCAAGAATTTGTGAGTCGGCCGTAGACATGAATGCAGCTATTGCACCTATACAAACTATAGCTCCAGCCCACAAGGGAGCATATTCAGTTAAAATCAACGGAAGAATATTATCAGATTCACTTTTTTGATCCACAAGAGTTGGATCAAAATCAATAATATTTCCATAAACTCCAATTATCACTGGAAATAAGAAAAGTATTGGGACAACTGCCGGATATAGCCACGCAGCGGTACGAATGGCTTTGTCATTCTCAGCAATATAAAATCTCGAAAAAAGCTGTGGAAACATTGGAACCGCTATGGGCCACAATATAGTATATGAGAAAATAATTTGCCAAGTAAAGTTTCCTTCTCTTACAAATTTCTCAGGTTTATTGTCCCATAGTGACTGTCCAGCTTCACCAAAGCCACCTATATCTTCATGAATGAAGAATCCAATAACAAAGATAATTAGTATTGAAAACATCAGAATCCCTTGAAATACATCAGTCATTGCAGAGGATTTCATGCCCCCTAATACTAGGTAGGTAATCATTACACAGGTTAACAATAACGCTCCAGTGAAGTATGGGATTTCACCTCCAGATAGTGTCTCTAATAAAATTCCAGCACCCATTGGTTGTGTTGCAAGATAAGGTAATGTAAAAACAACTAAAACAGATCCATATATCCATCCTAAATATTTTGAGTTTGTTTCGCCAGCTATTAGTTCAGGAGGTGTAACATATCCTTTTTCTTTACCTAATCTGTGAATTGGTATTCCAAGTAATAATATGGAAAGTCCAACTAGAGAAGTTCCCATAGCCATTATTCCATAAAATCCCCATCCTGCACGATAACTTGCCCCTGCAAATCCTAAGAAAAAGAATGCTGAAAAGTTAGTTGCCGCTAATGTACAAAATAGAATCCATGGATTTATTTTTCTAGATGCTACAAAATAATCTTCTGCACTATCTTCTTTACTACGGCCATATAATCCAATACCTATGGATATTACAAGATATATTGCTAGGATGATACCAATAATCAATAAATCACTCATCTTTCATCCACTCCTCTGAAAATTTCCAGACAGAATATGCTAAAGTAAATTGAATTATAATTAGGTAAATTACCCACGTAGGAATCCAGTTGTTAATTCGATTATTAGAATTCCAATTCCACCAATCAATACTAAATATTGTTAGTGAAATAAATATGATTGCCCAAATTTGGTTATTTCGTGACTTCGGGAACCAGAATGGTAAAAGCTCCCATTTCACTTTGGTCAAGCTTGGAGTCTTTCAATAAGTTCGGCTTTTGTGCCTGAAACTGGTAAATCTTTTTCTTTCAATAATTCTTTTAATTCAGCTACTTTCATTGAACTATAATCTATGTCTTCGGATTTAGTTTCTTCTTCATTGTCAATTGTAGTTTCATCATCTTGACTAACTTCTTTGGTCTTTGGAGTTGGTTTGGTATTAGCTTCTTCTATTATTCTTTCCAACTCTTCATCTTCTGGAGGGACTTCCATAAGACTTGAAGGATTCATAACACTAATTTTAGAAATCTCAACTCTTTTAGTAGGGTAAGTAGATTTCAACATGGTTGCAACTTCCTTACTTAGATCTCCTGAATATATTTTCTTTAAGGTTTCAGAGATATTTAGTTTGGTAAGAGATTCATCAATACACTTGTGTGCAGTGGCTCTCAAAACTCTTTCTTGAGATTTTTTAATTCTCTTATCTACCATTAGGATTGGTTTAATTCTAATTTGAACATCATCTTGTAATTTTAGAACAAAGTTACAATCTATACGACTGTTCTTTCTTCTGGTTAAGGCTCTTTTATAATCTGAAGTTAAACGGTGCCCATCAAAAGAAGTGAATGCATTATTTCCCCTTACTTCATTAACTCTGAATTTTATCATGAAATTCTTTTGATTAAAATCGCCAGTTAATTTCTCTAAAGGAACTTCAGTTACTCTTCCATTTACAACTTCAGCACTGTCTGCAGGTGTATGTGCCATTATTGCGTAATTGAACATAGAAGGCGCATGTAGTTGGTACCATATTTTGCTCTTCCACTTGTCTTTAACTTTCGCTCGGGTAACTTTGGCCAAATTGATTTCTCCGTGATGAACTCTACGTTCAGGCTGCGCTCACTGGACAGGGTTAAATATACGTTGCGTCGATTACAATCAAGATGTTTAACAAACTGTTGCTTCCTTTAGACCCATCGAAGCGTTTGAAACCAGCACAAGATTATGCAATTGCATTGGCTAAACGCCTAGAAATTCCTTTATCAGCAGTGTTTGTAAGTAATCCCTCTAAAACAGGAACTATAACTGCTTCTGGGGAAACGCAACGTGGTATTGAGGCACTTGGTGAAAGACAATTAAATCAATTTATTGAGAATGTCTCTGATGTTAAGATTAAACCTATCTTAAAAACTGGAAAGAGGCGGAAAGTTTTAGCTCAATTAATAGATGAGGGGGTTGCAGATACCCTAATCCTTGGTCCTTTTAGATCAATGTTAAGTAGATTTTTTACAGGTTCAGAAGTTGAAAGAATATTAGATTCAGAATCATCTCATGCATTTATTGTCAGGGCAGATCATCCACTTCCAGGCCCCGGTTCACCAGCCTTAGTTGTTTTTGATGGTCTTTCATTGTCTAAACAAGCTATTAAGAGGATTGAAGATTTTTCATTAAAATTCAAGTGTGATATAGAATTATTACATATTGGTACTGAAATTTTTGGAGGGGCTGAGGCCATAGATAAAGCTGTTGAAATTTTAAGAGAAAAATCAAAGAATGAAGTATTAGTAACTTCTAAAATTGTCCCTTTGAGTTTTTTCAAAAGTAGAAAATCTATTGCGAATACAATAATAAATTCTACAGGTGCACGTGTCGTGATTCTTCCAGATATTGATGATGCAGTTAGTGATAATCTTCTTCATCAATTAGTTCTGAGCGCATCAGTTCCAGTGTGTGTCTTAAGATGAGCAAGGATGAAGATTTTGAAGAAATGTTGGAAAGTCTGGAAATTGTAGCTGAAGCATTAGATGAAGAACCTCATGCTTTTCTACCTCGTGTTAATCAACTTACACGTCGAAGAACATTATTAGAATTGCAATCTGATTTATTTGACCCTATAGAAAGACAACATGCAATCTATAGACTATTTTTTAATTCTACTTTTCGAAAGTTTGGAGCTGGAGTTTTGATAGTTTCATTTATTAATATTTTATTATATTTGTTTGCGGATGGTTTAACATCATCTGGAAGAAATGTATTTGTATTATTTTTATTTATAATCTATTTGTGGGTTTCAGAAACATTTCCTCTTCCAGTTACTGCCTTAATGGCAGGTGTAGCCTTGGTATTATTAGGTGAGAATCGTGACGATGCCTTCAGTTCTTATGCTTCCGATTCGGTATTCATGATATTAGGTTCTTTAATTATTGCTCAAGGAATAACTAAATCTGGTGCTGAGAATTTAATTATAAGAAGATTCTTAGGGCCATTTACGGGTTCAAATTATTCACTTATCTTCGGAATAATCCTTATTTGTAGTTTTATGGCTGCAATAATTCCAGATCATAGTGTTGCAGCAATTATGCTTCCTTTAGTGTTGACTATTGCCGATAAAACAGATATACGGAAGAGGCCAAACGAAATGATTGCCCTAGTTTTAGCGGTTGCATTTTCATGCTCGATTGCCGGTTTAGCTACACCATCAGGTGGAGCTCGGAACGTAATAGCTATGGGTTTCTTAGAAGAATTATATGATATACGAATTTCGTATATTCAGTGGGTTGTTTTGGCAGCTCCGATTACAATTGCAGCGATTCCAGGAGTTTTTCTTACCTTAATTTTGGTTAACAAAGTAAGTTATCGGAAGATTGATTATTCTAATGAACAAACTCAACCAATAGACGATCGGCAATTATTGTCACTGTCCATTTTAGGATTAACTTTCTTGTTGTTTTTAACTTCAGGATCTAATGGTTTAACCTTAGGAACTAGTGCAATGATTGGTGGGATATTAATGCACACTTTCGGAGTTCTTGAGTGGGAAGATAGTCGCCAACGATTACGTTGGGGGGTCATGTTCATTTACGGTGCGGCCTTGACTATGGGTAAAGCAATGGTTACCCACGGTGCTGCGGCTTGGTTAGCTGGTGGACTGTATAAGTTAGCTGAAATAGGATCTCAATTTGGCGGAGATTCAGTAATTATATTATTAATCATAGTTGTTACTGTACTCTTAACGAATGTAATGAGTGATGGTGCAGCAGCAGCTATACTTGTACCGATTACTTTAGCTGTCGGTGCAGCAGCCGGTTTACCTCTAGCCTCTATAGCTTTGATTACAGCCATTAGTACTGCATTTGCATTTATGACTTCATTTGGTACGCCACCTAATTTGATTGTTCAAGCTTCAGGCATTCCTAAGTCCAGCGATTTTCTTAGAAATGGGGTCCCTTTGGTAATTTTTACGATTATATTATTGATGGCTGCAGAATATTATTATTGGGATATAGCCAGAGAATGGGTTAGCCTCACAAATTAATTACGAAGTCTTTTTTTTGATTTATTTTCTATATTTATCAAGCCACCAATAAATGAGAAAGTTACTACAGATATGAACACTGAAGAGTTACTATCTGGCATTTTAGAAATAGGTCCCAAAGCACTTTTCTCGGGATCATGTCCCAACATTTCACCAATTTTATCAGCTATGTCATTTGGTCCAGAACCAGGTGGTAGCGCTCCTGATGATGCAAGAAGATAAGCTGTAGCAATAACAAGAAAGGGTAACATTGCTGCAGTTAAAGCTCTGGCAGGATCACCAGCCTTCCTTCCTCCAAAGAAGCCACCTACGGCAGCAGTAATTGAACCAGGTATAGTTAGGACGCCCAATACTATCATTATTATAAATATATATACGAAACCAGCAAAAATCCCGTCGTCAAATAGAGTTATAGTGCTAGAATCAGTTTTTGAAACACTAGGTATTTGTTTCTCTTCATCTCGATTAATTTCCAAATCGTAATTTTTAATAGTTTCTAAATCATCATCTTTCTTTATTTCATCTTCAGAATCTACTTTAGAGGAATCAGAATCAATATCTATCTTTTGACGTACCAATTCCCAAATGTCTTTTTTGGTATTCACTATTCGTAAATTAGTTGCTATCTATAAATTAATGATGATACCTACAACAGATTAATATAAGACCCATGGCAGACCCGATAAAACGGTGAAAGCTACATGGAAGTTTTAACTACAGAAACACTTGCTTCTGCAATCAATTATAGCCCCGAGTATACTCATATGGGTGATGATGAGTCTAGTTATTTAGCAGAGCACATCCTTAATTTCTTTGGATATAGTGATCGTATAATTGACAATGTATTACATCCCGAAGATAGAGACACCTTCTATATGTTGGAAGATGCTGGTTTGATGGAGACTGAGAGAGAAGAAACAACATTATATGATGGAAGAGAATGGAGAATACATTACTGGTTACTCAAAGTTTCAGAGATTCAGCGTCGTAGAGATGCAGGACCTAAGTATGCACCAGAGGATATGGAACCTTCAGTATACGATGAAGTTCCAGATGATGTCTGGTCACGCTAAAATTGAAATTACCATATTCTTTAAGGGCTAACCAAAGTAAAATAATAGATAGCATTAACTTAGCTTTAAATGAGAGAAATCATCTGGTTTTAGAAGCTCCAACTGGCAGTGGTAAAACATTTACTTCATTAGCTGCAGCGTTACCTTTTATTCAAAAAGGTGACATGAAAATAGTATATTGTGTACGTACGAACTCACAACAGAAGCAGGTAATTTATGAATTGCAGCAATTTAAGAGGTCAGGTAATGAGATTAAGGCTGTAGCTATTCAGGGTCGTGAGGCGCTTTGCCCGCAGCAAAAGAATGATGCTGAGTTAAAGAAATCTAATTGGTCTGAAAAATCAAAGATTTGTAAGTCTTTAAAGTTAAAATCTAAATTAGGAGAAAATGGATGTCCTTTCTATAGTAAACTTCTGAAAGGAGGTGATTCATTGATTAAAAAGTGGTCATCTGAGATACTTACAGCACAGGATTTCTCTAAGCAGGCCGAAGAAGAAGGTGTTTGCCCATATGAACTTAATAAATTACTTCTTAAAGAAGCCCAAGTTGTAATTGTACCATATGTTTATTTTTTTGATGAATTTATAAGAAATTATATGTTAGGGTGGATGGGAATTTCCATTGATAAAGTAATAGCAATAGTTGATGAAGCTCATAATCTTCCAGATTGGGCTAGGGGGGCAGCTTCAGAATCAATGACATTAAAATCTATTAATCTTGCAATTAGCGAAGTAAAAGATTATGGATACCAACTAGCTGAGGGTAGAGATCCAGTTCATTTTCTGAATCTTGTAGAAGCAGCTATGGAGAAATTATCTGAAGAACATATTTCAGATGAGGAAGACGAAGGTCATTTGCCGTCTCATATTGTTTCTTTGGATTCTGAAGTAGCTACTTTTGAAACTGAAATGATGTCTCTCGGTGCAATGACACTTTATAGGCTCAAGCAAGATTCCACTGAAATTTCTAAGATGGGTCAACAAACTCGCCAGTATCTTTTGGATCATGGGAAACGGCCACGTTCCTATCTAGGTTCAGTGGGAGATTTTCTATGCCGTTGGTTTGATTCGATTGATAGCCATACTATTCGTTTAATTGGTAAAAAACCACTAAGATTAGAAAAAGTATGTTTAGATCCAAGAGTAATGACTGGTTTTCTCGAAGATACAGCTGGAGTAGTCTCCATGTCAGGAACAATTAGTCCTTTAGATATGTTTCGAGATTTAGTTGGATTGAAGCCTAATACTATTTTAGAAAAAGTCGAATCAATATTTCCATTAAAAAATAAGAAAGTGGTATATTTAGATGATGTTACAACCTCCTATAATGAGCTCAACAGTAAACCTAGTCTTTGGAATAGAATAGTATCCAAATTAGAGTTAATTAATAATAATTTCAATGGCAATATTGCTTTATTTTTCCCTTCTTATAAATTGCTTGAATTAGCTTTAGAAAGTTTGAAATTAAAAAAGCCAGTTTACAGAGAATATTCAGGAATGGATCAAGAAGAGTTAATGCAAACCGTTGAGAGTTTCAAATCAGATAGTGGGGCTGTATTGGCCGGAGTTATGGGGGGAAGATTAGCAGAAGGTATAGATTATCCAGACACTTCATTAGAAATGGCAGTCATAGTAGGCATACCCTATCCTTCTCCAGGTGTTAGGCAGAATGCATTACAGCATTATTATGATATTTCGTTTAACGGCCGGGGCTGGAAATTTGCAGTAGAATCTCCAGCAGTACGTAAATTACTTCAAGCTGCAGGTAGAGTTATCCGCTCAGAAAGTGATAGAGGCTTCATAATCATAGCTGACAATCGTACTGGTCGTTTTTTAGAGTATATTCCTGAATTAGAGCGTTCAGATGATATAGTTTCAGAAATAGGGGATTTTTTTGAAGCCTAAGTAATTTAATCCTATATTTTTAGGCGTGCAGTGCCACCGTGGCTTAGCTCGGTATAGCGACTGATTCGTAATCAGTAGGTCGGGGGTTCAAATCCCCCCGGTGGCTCCACTATTTTTTGTTGTATTTAATTTTACTACGGCGCATTGCTTCTAGAGCTGGCATAGTTTCATCAGCCATGAATGCAATACATGCACCACCACCAGTAGATACGTGTTCAACTTTTGAAGTTAGTCCCATTTGATTAAAAGCCATTGCCGTTTCTCCACCACCTACAACCGTCATATTGGGATTGTTTGAGATTGCTTTGAATACTTCTCTAGTTCCAATAGCAAATTTAGCATTTTCGAAAACACCCATAGGGCCATTAGCAATAATCGTTCCAGCTTTATCAATGTATTTAATATATTTAACTAAAGTATCTAATCCAATATCATGTATTGGGTATTTAGTTGGTAATGATTCAGTGTGAACTCCTATTCTCTCACCTTCTTCATTCAGGGCGACATCATTAGGATAAATAATCCGATCAGGATATTTTTTTAATAACTTTTTAGCTTTACTTATAATGACTTTATAATTAGGTACATTATTCTTGATAAAAGTAGTGCTTGGAACTCCAATATCTATACCTTCAGCCATTAAAAATAGGTTAGCGACAACACCACCTGTTAAAATATAGGTAATCTCTTTTTTTAAGAAATATTCTGATATTGATATTGAATCTGCAGCTTTACTTCCCCCTAAAACTGCAATTCTTGGTTGAGGTCCTGAAGCAATTGCCTTTCCTAAGAAATCCAATTCTCTTTGCATTACTCTTCCTGCAACTGCAGGTAATTCTTCTGCAAATCCAACCAGTGATGGTTGACATCGGTGGGCTGCAGCAAAAGCATCATTTACGAATAGATCGGCTATTGGTGAAAGTTTTGTAACCATTTTACTTTTGGCTTGTTTTTCAAAATTATCATTTTCGAATGTATTTAGTTCTATTTCTTCTTTATCAAATCGAACATTTTCAAGCATGATAATCTGCCCCTCTTTCATTTTCTGAATTGAATCCATTGCTTTCTTACCATATAAATCTGGAATAAAATCGATATTAATATTAATAATTTCAGCCATCATCTTAGCATGTTTTTCTAGACTTATAAAATCTAATTTTCCTGGACGAGATTGGTGTGCTAAAATTATGATTTTAGCTTTCTTTTCAGATAATTCTTTTACGGTATCTGCATGTCTTTTAATTCTAGTATTATCTAAAATATCTCCGTTTTCAGGGTTTACTGATGAATTAATATCGACTCTTAAAATTATTACTTTTCCCTCTATTTTAAAATCATCAATTGTTAAAAAACTACGGTCTTTTAAGGTATCAAATTCGCCGTCAACAGTTGTATAACCACTATTTTGACCCACAGGTCGTAAGAGGGTTGTTTGTAAACCTTTATGTTGATTATTTTCCGATATGCCTACCTAATACTACAAAATTAGCAACGACTGCTTCAATCTGAATTCTGGGGCTGGCGCCTTCCGATAGTCTAAAGTCAGCTTCAGCTAGTTTTTCGATCATTTGTACTTTGATATTATCGGGTATGTCTAAATCTCTTACACATCGGTGCATTTGTCTCAAAACATCTTCTCCGGCTAAGCCATATGTAATTTGTAGAGTATCTAGCCTTTCTCTTGCTCCTGAAAAGTTTCCATCTAATGACATTTGCATTGCTTCTTCTACTTCTTCAGGTCTTGCAGCTGCAACAGCCTGGTAAACAACATCTTGCGTAATATCTACTTTTGCAGCAGCAGCCATTTGTAGGCTGTTTATGGCGCGTCTTAAATCACCCTGAGCAAGATATGTTAGTGATTCATAAGCGTCTTTGGACACTGTTAATTTTTCTTTCATTACTACAAATTTGAGATATTTTTCTAAATCTTCAGCTTTTAGTGGTCTAAATCTAAATACGGCACACCTTGATTGAATTGGTTCTATAATTTTGGATGAAAAATTACAAGACATTACGAATCTACATGTTCTAGAATATTTTTCCATAGTTCTTCTCAAAGCAGCTTGTGCAGCACTTGTCAATGCATCAGCTTCATCTAGGAATATTATTTTGAATCCATCTTCACCTAAAGGGGCCGTTCTTGCAAATTCTTTAATTTTACCTCTAACTACATCAATTCCTCTTTCATCCGATGCATTAAGTTCATGTAAATTATGTTTCCATAAATCTCCAAACATTTCTCTTGCTAATGCTAAAGCACTAGTTGTTTTTCCAATTCCAGCAGGTCCAGCAAATAGTAAATGAGGCATGGATCTTTCTTTCACATAATTTTTCAATCTTGTAGTAACAGCAGTTTGACCGACAACCTCAGAAAGGTTCATCGGGCGATATTTCTCTATCCAAATCTCCTCCATTGATAGGCTATTCGCCCGTTGTATTTAATTCCGTCTACTGGTTTAATGTAAAAGATAAATAGCCCCTATCCAAACCGTATTTAATGTCACGATATGAAGGTCTCGATTTTTTTAATTTAGAACAGAAATTGAGTGAAGAAGAGATAATGGTTCGTGATTTAGTTCGTAGTTGGGTCGATGAAAAAGTTCTTCCCATTATTGAGAAATATTATACAGAGGGAACATTCCCTGTAGAATTAATACCTGAAATAGGTTCAATGGGTCTTTTTGGTTGTAATCTAGCCGGTTACGAATGTGCTGGCTTATCAAATGTAGCTTATGGTTTGGTTTGTCAAGAATTAGAACGAGGTGATTCAGCAATTAGAAGTTGTGTATCCGTCCAGGGTTCCTTGTCAATGTATCCTATCCATGCATTTGGTACTGAAGAACAAAAGCAAAAATATTTGCCAGGTATGGCTAGAGGAGAATTGATTGGATGTTTTGGACTTACAGAGCCCGATCATGGCTCAGATCCTTCAGGTATGGAAACTAAAGCAGTAGATGATGGAAATTTCTATATTCTTAATGGGGCTAAAATGTGGATTACTAATGGGACTATTGCCGATTTAGCTATTGTCTGGGCAAAATTAGATGGTAAAATCCGAGGTTTTATTGTCGAAAAAAGTGATAATGGTTTTACAGCACCTGAAATGAAGGGTAAGCATTCTCTTAGAGCTTCAATAACTAGTGAATTAGTTTTCCAAGATTGTAAGATACCTAAGGACCGAATTTTGCCTGATGTTCAGGGACTCAAAGGGCCATTAAGCTGTTTAACTCAAGCAAGGTTTGGTATTGCATGGGGCTCATTAGGGGCTGCAATGGGATGTTTTCATTCATCCGTTGACTATTCTAAATCTCGAATAATGTTCAATAAACCAATAGCAAGTTTTCAATTAGTTCAAAATAAGTTGGCTTGGATGCTTCGTGAAATAACTAAAGGTCAATTATTGGCATATCACCTGGGTAGAGCTAAAGATAAGGGTGAAGCAACTCCAGAAATGGTCTCTCTTGGTAAAATGAATAATGTAGATGCAGCAATTCAGATAGCCCGCATGTCAAGAGATATTCATGGTGCTAATGGTATCTTGAATGAATATCCTATAATGAGGCATATGGCTAATCTTGAGAGTGTTTATACTTATGAAGGTACACATGATATACACAATTTAATTCTCGGTCGTTGGATAACTGGTATTCAAGCTTTTGAATAATTAAATAGTGCCTGGTGTAGATACAGCTTCAGTCCATGTTTCACAATTATAGCAGCTACGTGTTAGTGATTTACCATTACCATCAGCTCCATCACTTTTCGTATAGCTAAAAACATCTTCAAATGATCCTTTTGATAGAATAAGTGTTTCATTTGTACCTAATCCATTACCAATAGCTGTATCTTCTACTGAGAAAACATATTCATAGTTTCCGTATGTAGATTTATAGACACTTGGAGAGGTCGTAAGTATTCCGGCTTTATTTGCAGGTAATACTATCATATCATCTTCATTTTCAGGTAATATCTTGTCTTTGTCTACATTATCGGCAATAATCCAATTTTCAATATAGATTGCTGTTGGGTTTGGATTGTATACTTCAATCCATTCATAATCTACTCCATTGTTAATTGGGTTGTACATAACTTCAGTCAGATATATTTTGTTACCTAGACTATTTCCTTCAAAAACAGTTACAGTCAATACAGAGGGTAATAATTCGGAACCGCTATTGTATAGCATATATCTTTCAGATTTCACACTTATTGAGGAGTCACTTGGATCACCACCCCATACGCATACGGATTCATTAGGGACAATTGTGCGGATTTCTATTCTTAGTTCTTGAGTAACTTCCAATTCATTTCTTAAAGGGTTATAGGGGAATTTTCCTAAAGCATTACATTTGTCTTTATCTAAATCACCGTTTGAATTTAGTAATCCTACAGTTACACCATTTCTCAATTGTGGATTTCCAGTTCCAAACTCATAATCTTCCCAGTTAGTTTCATTATTAATTTTGCCTTGCGATCCAGTTAATTCAGAGATAACTTCTCTAGCCATAACAACACGGTTATCATTATTGTCTAGATCTATACCAATACGATAGTTCATGGCGGAAGTAAATGACTGAATTAGTAAGACAAATATTGTTAGAGCCATAGTGAACTCAATGACATGGGTAACTGCGTCTTCAGTTGTTATTAGTCTTGGTTTCATCCTCTCATTTCCCTCTTGAACAGCCATGTCGCTATTCTAAGGCATGTTAATGGCCACAAGACAAGAGACAATAAAAGTAACCATCCTGGAACTCCCTCAAAATCTATAGAAATAGTTCTATGAGTAAATAGTCCAACAGCCATCTGGTAAACAAATCCAGGATTAAGTAATGCTAATCGAGACGCAATAGCTTGATATTCAGGATCATTTTCAAAATTCTGAGCAGATACATCTATACCAATTACGAAAGAAACAGCATAAACAAGCAATGTCCAAACTACAGAAAATAGTAACCATGCACCTAATCCGTAAATTACTACATCGGCTCCACTCTTTGCTGAAATTGCTAAGCATAATTGAAAAGTAACCATAGTAAATATCATAAATTGTCCAAAAAGTAAGAAAGCAATCATACATCCGATTGTAGGCATTTCTCCAGCTACAGTCATAAAATAGAGTCCTAAAACTTGTGCAATGAATGCAGGAACTCCAACAACCATTGTTAGCCCCAATGCCTTACCAAGTACTATAGTTTCACGATTTATGGGTCTTGCTAAGAGCATATTCAAAGTATTTGATTGTCTTTCCTTATGTATCGTATCTACGGATACTGCAATTGCAGCTAATGAGACTACAAAGAAACTAAAGTAAGATAGTCTCAGAATACCGTCATTACCGCTTGTTACTGCAAAAACAGAGGTACTGTTTTGTAAATCACCTAACAGCCATCCAATTCCAACAATAAATATAGTGAAAAAAGAGCCTAATACAATCATTCGAGGAGCTTTAAGTCCTCTCTTAAATTCAAATAATGCTAAATGTTTAGCAAATTTCAATTGAGCTTTTAGATTTTGTATGCGATTTAATGAATAATAACTTCCTATAGCTAATAGAATGAGTTCAGTTCCAAAGAAATAGTAATCGGTATCTGAAGCTAAATGGACATCCTCCGGCATAGCTTCCCATCCTTCCCGATTCAGGGTTATATTTTGTTCATTTTCAGTATAGTATGAAATGTTTCCAATAACATAGGCTTTAACAGTTACAACTTCACTTTCAAAGAATTTACCACTAAGATCGCCATTAACTAGAATTCTCATTCCACTCAAATTAATTATGGTTTTACCATACAAATCTTCATCATAAACTAGAGCTTCATCTTTTGAATATTCTCCAAGTACAATACTGTTGTTGTTATAAACCTCAAATTTAGGTGAAGTCATCAAGATACCTTTGAAAGTAAAACTATCTCCCACGTTTTCAGGAAAGTTTATGTTTGTTTCATTATCACCTTTAGTCACAATTTTCCCTTTCCATGTATCCAAAGGGTTAGTTTCTGTAGTTAATTCCCAATGTGCCTTGTGAAGAATAGCAATAACCATGACTAGTGATATAGCAATAATCAGGGGTTGCCAAGTTTTTAGATTATTCCACTGATTTAATCTTCTTTTAATCTTCATTTTCCCCTCCCGTCTCCGTCATAAAAACATCTTCTAAAGAGGTGTCTTGAGGCTCAATAGAGAAAATCTGGACATCGTTTTTTACTAGATTATTAGTTACCCATGGTATTAATTTTTCTTTTAATGTTAGTATGATCTGTTGATGTTTGCCTAAATCATTTTTTTCTATAATATCAATTCCATTCTTTTTTATTAATTCTTCCTCATTATTTTTGTTAAAATTTTTAACTCTTAAAGAAAGTTTAATTGATGTTTTTCGTACTTTCTCTCTAATCTTTTGAATGGATTCTTGTTTGATTAATTTCCCATTATTTATGATTCCAATATGTGTACAGATTTCTTGGACTTCAGATAATACATGTGAACTTAGTAAAATGGTTAGACCTTTTTTATTTAAATCTCGTAAAACACTTCTCAAGGCTTTTACTCCCCTTGGATCCAGTCCTGAAGTAGGTTCATCAAGGATTAAAATCTGAGGTTCATGTAATAGTGCAATAGCAAGTGCTAATCTCTTTTTCATTCCAAGTGAAAATTCTCCGACAGGTCGTTTGGATTCTTTTTCAAGACCAAGGGTTTTCAATAGTTTAGAGCTTCTTTTTTCAATGACCTCTGCTTTTAGATCATAAAATCCAGCATAGAATGAAAGAGTTTCCATACAATTAAGATTTCCGTAAAGTCCTATCTGTTCAGGTAGAAAACCGATTTTATTTTTATTCTCAAAGGAATTATTTTCAATATTTTCGCCTTCTATCTTTATAGACCCAGAATCAGACTTTAGTATTCCTGTAATACATTTTATGGTCGTAGTTTTACCGGCTCCATTAGGTCCTAAAAATCCAAATATTTGACCTTTTTCAACCTTTAAACTTAATTTATTGAGAGCTTTTGTGGTTCTAATAACTCTTCCAAAACTGCGAATTCTATAGTCCTTTTGGACTTCATCTAATTCAAGAAGGCTGTTTGCCACGCAATGTCATCCTTGATTGTGGTTATAAAACCACATCGTCTTAAGGTAATGTGCCCGAATTTTGGAGATATCCGTTTTTGCCAGCAGCAAGTAAAATTCTTGAAGGAGTTACGTTGGATGCTTTGCTTAGTGACTACTTTTATGCCGAGGCTAGAGCACTTGCGCTTATTCGGCTTGAAACTTCAGCATCTTTAGGTATTATTGATGTAGAGGGGCCTCCAACTAATGATGAATCAGATATTGTATTAGGATATGTAATTTCTAGATTAGTTTTAGCAGCAGCAGATAATCAAGCTCTGGTCAATTATGTGGCTTTATCTGAAGCTAGGCGTGCAGAACGCTATCTTTCTTCTGAAACTGACGAGAATTTAGTTGTTTTTGTTAATCAATTCGATGCGATTGAGGTGAAATTAAACGATTCATTCTTTGATATGAACTTTATTGATTATGTACGATCTGCCTCAAAACTTAGAGAAGGGGACTGGAAACTTTCCAATAGAGGAGTGAGTAAGGGAATTGTTAGTCTTGATCGTACAACATTGATTAGATTAATGAGAGAGGTGATTCGACAGCATCTGGAGGAACTCCCTGAAGCTCCTAGTGAGATAAAAAAACAGTTTGAAGGGACCATCGACGAATTAAAATCTCAAATTTCTAAAACGTTTATAGAACGAATAGGTGGTTTGAATAATGTAGTTAGTGAAAGACAAGCTGAGGCCATGAAGGAATTAGGTAAATTTGATCTTTCAAAGGCTCCACCCTGTTTTAATACAAATTTATTCGATTTGCAAGCTGGAGTAAATTTACCACATCCTTCACGTTTTTTTATAACTACATTTCTATCATCTTTGAATCAAAAATCGGAATCAGTAATGCAATTATTTGCAACAGCTCCTGATTTTAAAGAATCTTTTACGCGTTATCAAGTTGAGCACATAACTGGTACAACTTCTAGTACAAAGTATAGTGCCCCAAAATGTGATACTTTAGTATCTAGTGGTGTATGTCCCGGTCCGAATGCATTGTGTAGACAAATACGCCATCCACTGAGCTATTATCGAGTCATGGCTGAGTCTGAAAAAGAGGTTAAAACACGTTTGGAAAGGATTTTATTAGCTGTATTAAATCGAGAAGAATACCCTACTAAATTACTAGAAAATAACATGCAAAAATTTGGTGATTTTGATTTTTCTTATGATAAAGAGATTGTTAAGAGAAAATTATCGGAAGCTATTCGAGCAGATACTATGAGTAAGGTTCAAGTAAAAATCAACCATTTTCAAGGTAGAGTTTATTCGGTTGAAGTTCCAAAAGAAGAACGTAAAATATGGATTACAAAAGCGGCTTTGAGCATAACTGATGGTAATTCAGATTATGATTGTTTACCACTAACAGATTGGAAGCTAGCTCTTCCTATTGGAGATGCTCAATATAAATCTAAATCAATGGATTTAGTAGTTAAACCTTTTGAAATTAATTTGGGAGATAATGAAGTCCGTAAATTGTTTATGATATTGGGAATTGTCGAAGAATCTTAGACTCGAGTACGCCTTCCACAACTGCAGATAAACTTAGGTGTATTTTCATCAATATGGTGTACTTTATTACATGAAGGACATGTTACTGCAGTAATGCCTTTACCCATATTCACATTAGGCACATCATTTGTTGGAGGTGCAGCTTTTCTTACAACTTTTTTCTTTGCTACTCCTTTCTTTGTAATAGTTCTCTTGATAGGTTTCTTTTTTGGAACTGGAGCAACTTCAGGTTCATCTTCATCATCACTACCCTTTGTGTCTCTTAGTGTATTTCCTCCAGTTAATTTAGCTAAAAGTTCACTTTCATTAAAGTCTTGATCTTCTTCGTCATCATAATCTTCATACTCATCATCTTCTACTTCTTCTTCATCTGAATCAGTTTTTGAGTCTTCCAAACGCTTTAATTTTGATTCACTAGGTAATTCAGTCTGATATCCTACTCCTGTCAAACTTTTGCTCAAAGGATCAATACTTTCTTTAGTCTTATACAAGCTAGCAGTTGTATCTTCAGGAGCTAAAACAAAAGTATAAATTCCAAAAGATAAAATTATAATTCCTACTAGTCCTGCTATAATAATAATTAAGTTATCCATAATTTCGGTTGGAATTTCAGG
>JAPYSW010000017.1:0-7657 GCA_029936395.1 Candidatus Poseidoniia archaeon | reverse complement strand
CTAGTCCTGCTATAATAATAATTAAGTTATCCATAATTTCGGTTGGAATTTCAGGGAGTGAGAAGCCAGATGACGTTTCTTTAGTAGATGCAGCTTCTATTGTAAGTAAGATAGTGGTATCAGCTCCTAGTATCAAGGCTGAAGTTTTATTTGACATCACAATATTAAAGCGAATATCACCTACATAACCATCCAAACCTTGGGCAATACTATCTGAATAGAATTTAGCTTCATATACATCATAATTACGTTGTTCATTATCTTTAGGTTCAACATAACGTGGAGATGCACAAGCTCTACATGCCTCTCTTAAGTCTTCAACATTTAAAAATTCAATATCAATATTGATAGTGTATACCGAAAATTCTTCATCTTCAGGATCCTCACTGAACATGTATGCTCCCTTAATATGAAATTCTAAAATAATATTAGTTCCATATGGAATAGAAGGATCTACTTCAGTAATAACTAAATCATCATTAGACTCATTCATATAAACTTCTACCAACCCGGCATTAGCTACAGGAAACAACAACATAGATAAAATAAAACACAGTAGCACATTTTGAGCTAAGATATTTCTCTTAATCATTTGTAATTACCTAAATGGTCCAATTTATAATATAAGACTTCCTATTTATTATTAGATATAGCTCAGACAAGTCTCTTAATCTCCTCTCCAAATAGTAGTGAATGTCAACTGATGAGGACTATTTAAAAAAAACGGGAAAAGGTACACGCTCAGTACACTCAGGAACTTCACCTGGTGAGAACTCATTGAATACTCCCGTATATCAATCATCAACATTCTTTTTAGATGATGAAGCTTATGAAATGTGGAAAGCTGGAACTCCTAGAGCTCCAGTTTATACTAGATATAACAATCCTTCAATGAGAGCTGTTGAAAAGAAAATAGCACATCTGGAAGGAGCAGAAGATGCTTTAGTATTCACATCGGGAATGTCAGCGATTTGTACTACACTTCTTACATTTCTTAGTCAAGGAGATAGAATTGTTACAACTCGCAATTTATATGGTGGTACTGTCCTTTCACTAGATCAGGATTTCACACGTTTTGGAATAGACGTTCATTATATTGATATAAAAGATTTAGATGCTGTGGAAGAGGCATTGAAAGAGAAAAAAACTAATGTATTGTACTGTGAAACTGTTAATAATCCATTACTTGAGGTTTCAGATTTACCTGAATTAGCTAAATTAGCTAAAAAATATGGTGCAATACCAATAGTAGATAGCACATTTGCCACTCCTATGGGTTGTCAACCTTTAGATTATGGTTTCGAAGTAGTAATTCATTCAGTTACTAAATTATTGAATGGTCACAGTGACATTATAGGCGGAGCGGTCGCAGGAAATAAAGAAATTATCAATCAAATTTGGTATAAACTAAGAAATTTTGGAGGCACTATGGACCCTCATCAAGCATCTTTACTTGAAAGAGGAATTAAAACATTACATATACGTTATGAAAAAGCTATGACTACTGCTAGTCAATTAGCAACTTGGTTGGAAGCTCATCCCAAAATTGAAAAAGTTCTTTACCCGGGTTTAGAGAGTCATAATGATTATGAATTAGCTAAAAAAGTATTGAATAGTCCAAGTACAATGGTTTGCTTTGAAGTTAAGGGCGGTGATGAGGCCGGTCGTAAGTTAATGGATAATATGATAATAGCCTCTCAAGCAATTTCGTTAGGAGGAGTTGAATCATTAATTTCGATGCCGTTTTCAACAACTCATGTTTCCTGGACTCAAGAGGCACGTCTCGCAGCAGGTATTGGTTTAGGTTTCATTAGATTTTCGACAGGTATTGAAGATACCGAAGATTTGATAGCAGATTTTAAACAAGCTTTAGATAGATTATAGTCCCATAGAGATAATAGCCCACTTTGCTTGGGCCCCTGTGGATTATACAATTAGGTTACTTTCTGCAGTTTCTTGTACTGAAGAAATACAAGGAAAGAGCAGGAATATAGTTTATCTTTTTGGAACTACTAAAGAAGGTGAATCAATTGCAGTCAGAACACCACTTTTATTGCCTTATTTTCAGGTTGTTGAGCCACCTCAAGACATAGTTAAAAGTCTCAAACAGAGAGATGATGTTGAAAAAGTTGAAGCTCAAGAATTATGGGTTGATGGTGCTGTAAAAAACTGTATGAAAGTAACAGTACCTCATCCAGGTAAGGTACCTAAAATAAGAGAATGGTTGAAAAGCAAAGATTTGAAATTGTTGGCAGCAGATATTCCTTTTCATCATAGATATTTATATGATAATAATATAGGTGGTTGTGTTCGAGTTCGTGGTAAAAAAATAATAAAAGACAAATGGTCTTGTAAAGTTATTGAAGTAGTTGAAATACTTCCTGCGGAAAACTTTGAATCTAATTTTAAAATATTGAGTTTTGATATAGAAAATTCTATATTCGAACGAACAATATATTGCCTTAGTTACTGCATTAAAACTTCTGAAGGATATATTCATGAAGAGACACTATATGGTGATGAAGAAAAATTATTGAATGATTTTGTTCAAGCCATCAATGAGCACGATCCCGACATAATTACAGGTTACAATATTGATGGTTATGATTTGCCTCTTTTGGTTGAAAGAGCTGAGATATATGGTATTGATTTAGCGATAGGCCGTAACGGTTCTAGATTAGAACAGAGATTTCAAAGATTTTGGCAGGCTAAGGGTAGAGTTATTGTTGATGCTTGGTGGAATGTCAAACGTGAAATAAGGCCACGTCAGGAATCCTTAAACGCAGTAGCTAAAGAGTTATTAGGTAAAGAAAAGCATGATGTCAATCCAAGAAAAATGGATGAAGAATGGGCTAAGAATCCTGAAAAAGTTATGGATTATTGTTTAGAAGATGCAAAATTAGCCTTAGAAATATTAGAGCACATTTCAGTTCTTCAGAAATATCAACACATTGGTTCAGTTGCTAAGTTGCCACTTGATGATGTAATCAATGGAATTACTTCAAATATGATAGATTCATTGATGATAAGGTTTGCAGATTCTAAAGGGATAGGAGTTCCAATGACAAATCGCCAAAAAAGGACAGGACATATTGAGGGTGGTTATGTTCATGAAATTAATCCGGGATTATATGAATGGATTTGTGTTCTTGATTTTAAATCGATGTATCCTAGTATTATTATTGATCGAAATCTTTGTTTTTCTACACTTTCTCCAGACGGTGAAATTGAAACTCCATTAGGAATAAAGTTCCAAAGTCCGGATAAAAAGAAAGGAATTTTGCCTGAGCTATTAATCAATTTAATGGAGGAGAGAGATTCAGCTAAGAAACTTCAAGCTTCGGCTAAAACAGAAAGTGAAGAGCAATATTACAAGAGAATTCAAGAGGCAATAAAAATATTGATGAATTCGGTTTATGGAGTTTTTGCTTCATATTTCTATCGTTTTACAAATTTGAGTATAGGTGCTTCAATAACGGCTTATGCTAGAGAATATATTAAAGATATTTTGGAAGAATTGAAGAATGAAGGCATCGAAGTCATATATGGTGATACTGATTCAGTTTTCTTCCGTTCACCTTATGATGATTTAGATAAAACAATAGAGTTTGGAGAAGGTATTGCAAAGAGATATTCTATTGGTGCCAAACAGCTCGAATTTGAGAAGATACTTCAACCATTCTTCTCGCATGGAGCTAAGAAAAGATACGTTGGTAAGCAAATTTGGCCTAAAGAGAGTATGTTGATTAGAGGATATGAAACGAGGAGGACCGATTCCTTCTCTATTCAAATTGAAGCTCTTGAAGATATATTCTCTAAATTAATGGACAGAGATATAGAGAATGCCTTAGAATCTTCAAGAAATTGGGTTACTAAGGTTTCAGAAGGTGATTTTGATGATAAGAATTTTGTTATTTCTAAGACTGTCAATTTACAAAGGAAATATGTTAATGAAGATAATCAAGCACATTTACAAGCTTACAAAAAGTTTATAGAAACTGGACGGCCCTTTGTTAGCGGTATGAAAATACCGTTTATAGTTACAGATGCAAGTGTTAGTCCGATGATAGTTGAACCATATATTCCAGAAGAAGATTGTCCTAAACCCGATTATAATTATTATGCCGATCGAATTGCTAAATCCTTATCTCGCATAACTGATGTATTTGATTGGGATGAAAAAGCATTAAAAACGGGTAAAAGAGCACCTAAACAACAAACATTATTCTAATGTCTAAAATCGAATATAATAGTGAAAGCCGTGAGTGGTATATTGCCTCTGCTTTGATTTTAGTAATTATTTTAATTTGTTATCTAGTTATAATTAAGTATGTTTTTACGGATATATCTGAGTTATTTCCTGAGCTCTCTAAAGCGATAAAATTATCTTTTTTTATTCTTTCATTATCAGGTATATTTGTAGGTGTTCAAGGCTATAGGTTTAGAAAAGGTAAGGGATTTCTTATTCATAAAGATGGTGAGGGAATTTTGTTTGATTTAGAAAAATTGTTTTTGGAAGCAGACTTGCCAGTCAAAGAGACCTTTTGTCTAGGTACTGGTAGTATGGGTTTGTGGAGACCAATCGGCCGTCTTTCATTAAGTGAAGGAGAAATTGAAATTAAAGAAATATGGTTTTACATGTATTTTTATAGAACACAGATTGCCTTACGGGGTAAGCTTCCTCAGAAAATGGTGGATGAGTTTATATCTAATTTGGATTAAATTCTCCAAGTCCAGAACCATAATAGATTAGAGGATCAGAATTATCATCAAAATTACCGTTTTCTATTTGACCAATAAAGATAGTATGATCTCCCCCTTCATGTTTCTCAGTTATTTTACATTCCATTGAAGCTAGACATTCATCTAATAATGGAGTTCCTAAATCGGTTAGAGTATGCGGTAAAGATTTGATTAGTTCATTTTTGTCAATATTTGAATTGGCAAAATCCCAAGCCAGTTTTCCTTGTCCTGAATTGCATATATTTATTCCAAAAGTATCGCTATTTTTTAAGGATTCATGGCTTACTATTTTTCTATCGATACATATTAAAACTAAAGGGGGGTTCATTGACAGTGAACAAAAGCTAGAAACTGTAAGTCCTCCAAATTTATTATTTTCGTTAAAAGTTACTAGAGTCACACCTGCTGCAAACCTTCGCATTAGTTCTTTAAAAAGATCATTGTCAACTGCCATATTTCACCTCAAAAGGGCCTATCTATTTAGTATAATTTGGTTTCTTTCTATACGGGCTCTTCCTTTATATAGCGATTGAACGCGTAAGTACAACGTATAATTTGCAAAGGTGTAAATCTTGATAGGTCAACATAATCGAATTGTTAACGCCGGTATTCTATTACTAGCTGCATTTTTATTCATTGTTTTTGTGTCTGATGATTCTGAAGCTGCGACTTACAAAGTTGATAGTTTAGGTGGTTCAGACTATACTAACATAACACAAGCCGTCGAGAATGCATCAGCTGGAGACACAATTAATATTGCTTCTCGAAACTATTTTGATGCAGTAGATGTTGATAAGAGATTAACTATTACTGGTGGAAATTATGGAGTCAGTTTAAACAATTTGTATAGTTATTGCTATGAGAACGATCTTATTGGATATTATCAGTTTGATCAATCTGGAACCTATGTTTATGATAGGGTATGGTGTGAAAATAATTATGGATATTTATCTGGAGCAGTTCGAACATCTGGCTTTACGGGAGATTATGCAATAGATTTTGATGGAGGTGATGATTATGTCGCGATAGATCATGATTCCGTCTACAATGTTTCTATAGTTTCAATAAGTGCTTGGATTAACTTGGATGATAATGATACAGATGATAGAATAATATTTTCTAACTATCAGCAACCTAGCGATTCTGAACGGCAGGGATATAAAACTTTTATAAACTCTAATGCTGAGTTTGAATTTATATTTGGTTTTGGAAGCAGTAGTGGTGCTTGCCAATCAGATACCGAAATTACTGAGAATACTTGGACTCTAGTTACTGCAACTTATGACGAATCTAGTATAAAATTGTACATCAATGATGAATTAGATGCTACCTGTAATTATACATCTTCCATTTCGAATAGTGATGGTAAGCAGACATTTGGTGCAGGAGATTCTAATTCAGATGACACCTATGATAGTTTCTTCGATGGGACAATAGATGAACTGCTAATATGGAAGAAGGCTTTGACTTCAACCGATATAGAAAATATTTATTGGGGTGGTAATCAAAAACCACGAATTAATGCAAGTGAAGGTAGTTATGCAATAAGACTAACAGTTGACAGTTCCGTTGTAAGAAATATTGAAGTAGCATTCACTGGCCCCGATATTGGCGAGAGTAGTGGAGATGCCGGTTTGGTAATTCAAGGTACGGATGGCGATCCAATAACTGGAATTACAATTTCTGATGTTAGGTCAATATACAATAGAAATGGCCTTAGAGTATCTAATGCTAAAGATATAGATGTCTATAGTTTTAGTGCACAGGGGTGTGGCTCTAATAGTCTTAAGATTGGTGTAACGTTATACAATATGACCAGTTCCAATTTTTGGAATGGCGATATTCAATGTGCAAAAATAGCGGGATATCTTTTTACATCAGGAAGTAATAATAATATTCTTAACACAATTCAAGCGTATAGCTGTAAAGTAGGCTTCAAAGTAATATCTAATGGAAATTATTTCAATAGTACTTATGCCGGTAATAATGAGGATGTAGGTATGTTGTTTTATGGTTCTGATAATAATCAAATTAATAATGGGAATTATTATAGTAATAAATATGCCGTAGGCTTTACAAGAGGTGCTGAAAATAATCGCATCAAAGATTTAAATTTTGGTGATAATGATGATTATGATATTCACCATGGTTATGATTCAAATTCAACTAGAAATGGTTGGAATAATATATTGATAGATACCGATTTTGAGGAGCTATATATTGATTCAGCCTCACGATTGCTCGAGAAAACCTTGGTCGAGACTACAATTACTGATAATGGAACTTATGCCTGGAACCGAGTCAATACAACTTTAGATAACAATCGAAAAGCATATTCAGGAACTAACTCTTTCTGGGTAGGTGACTCTGAAGATGATGAATATAGAGCAAGTTGGAATGTTTCATTCAAAATGAAATCCGACGTAAGTCTTCCTAGTGGTGGCCTTGATGAATCCAGAATACTAGAAATTCAAACTTGGTACAAAACTGAAGAGAAAAATGATGGAGGCCGAGTATACATTACAAAAGATTCAGGAAGTAACTGGAATCTTTTGACACCATTAGGTGGATATGATTCGTTAATGTATGATGGTTCGCAATGTGACAATGATGAGAAAGCATTTACGGGCGATGAATCTTCATGGCAAAGTAAGAAATTTAATTTGTCTGGTTATCGAGGAGAAGATATTAGAATAAAATTCGTATTTTGTAGTGATAATGGTGGTGAACAAGAAGGTTGGTATATCGATGATGTGAAAATTTACAAGGATAGTGATTCAACGGTTGTTACCTATTTTGATGATTTTGAAAGATTAGGACATATGTGGGTTGACCCAAGAGATTGGGTTCACGAAGGAAATCCTGAATATAGTGGTAAAAAAGATGCTGATGTGATTATAATAGAAGGCACTAG
>JAPYSW010000016.1 GCA_029936395.1 Candidatus Poseidoniia archaeon | reverse complement strand
GTGATAGCTTCATTACTTTCAGTTCCAGCACCTATAAAAATAACAGTCTCGACACCTTCTCTCCAAACTGAAACAAAAGCCAATAGACCAATTCCAAATGCTTCACGTGTTTTGATTGCTTTTTCAGCCTGTTTTTCTAAAACTTCTCTAGTTGCATGCCCTATAACATGAAGAATAACGGTTGTAATAAGTACTGCAGCAATTAGATATAGAAACCCTTCAAAAAGCTCTTCATTTTTCTTTGAAATTCCACCAACCATGACCTCAAATGCTTGCCAAGTTAGTATACTAGCCATTAGTGCAAGCACCACCCCACCCCAAATCCATTTGACCATAAATTCCCGGTCAGTTCTGTACAGTAGGCTGGCTAATACTCCAATTATCAATGCGGCTTCGAGAGCCTCTCGAAATCCGATAAGAAATCCAGCTTCCATGTCCATTTTTTATATCCTTAAGTTTAGGGCACCCTAATTTAGGTAACCCTAAAAAAATGACTCTATATATAGTTTAGGCCTCCCTAAATTTTTTATACACTCCTATCTCATCCTAATTATGTCTGCTATGGATGCTCTGTCTGAAAGTGCTGAAATGATGATAAAAAATATCAATGTTTTGGCATCTAGCGGTGAAAGAGTTCGAACATCAGATCTTTCAACTAAAACTGAATTGAAACCAGCTAGTGTTACAGAAATGATTCAACGTTTAGGAGATTTAGGATTAGTAGACTATGAACCATATCATGGAGTACATCTTACTAAACAAGGACAGCATGTAGCAGATGTCATCGAGCATAGATTTAATATTCTTGAACGTTTTTTGACAGAGATACTTGGTGTTGATGGTAATGAAGCTTCAGAAGTAGCATGTAGAATGGAACATGTTTTAACAAGAGATGTAGAGCATAAGCTTACTACATTCTTAGGAGTTGATCCTCAAAAAGAGTCTGAACTTTTTTGTCACAAAATAAATATTGAATCTGATATTGAGCACAAATATTTACCATTAAGTAATTTTGGAGAAGGAAAAACAGGTATTGTAAAATTAATATTTGAAAGTAACGAATTAGGAAATATATTAAAGGACAAAGGAATAGTTCCAGGCAGTAGATTATTGCTTAAAGAATCAAATAATAAAGTTTATACTATACAAAATGAAGAAGGTGAATTTTCAATAGATAGAGAGACTGCTTCTAAGATCATTGTTCAAAATTAATATGGCTTCTAAAGGTGTTCTTTACATTGTTATCAGCGGACCTGATAGTATTCAAAGGGCTATGGAAGGGTTTAGAATGGCTGAATATCAATCAGGCGATGGAACGCATGGTGTAGCTTTAATGCTTCAAGGAGAAGGCGTTGAATGGCTAAGAGATGGCGATGAAGATTATAGAAAGGAAATACAGACTTCTATTGGAGTAATCCATGAACTTGGAGCGCCTGTTTTTGTTTGTGGTGCTTCCATCAATGAACGAGGCCTAACTGCTTCAATGAAAGATTATCAATTTACAAAGTCTTCAGCTCCTAAAAGAATAAGTCAAGTAGTTAGCAAGGGATGGCAATTAGCAGTCTTTTAAAAATCTAAGAATACGCAAACTTTCAGGTATCCAAAAATATATATTATGGCCTCTTATAGCAAAATAATATTGACAGGTCTGAAACCTTTTTTAGGCAGTTTTTAAGGAGATAAAAATGAGTACAATAAAAGTAACTGATTCCGATTTTCAAGATACAATTCAAAATAATGAACTGGTCTTGATTGATTTTTGGGCACCTTGGTGTGGCCCATGCAAAGCTATAGCTCCAGTATTAGAGGAGATCTCTAATGAACATTCTAATGTTGTAATAGCAAAAATGAATACTGATGAAAACCCAACTATTTCATCTCAGCATGGAATAATGTCTATTCCAACAATGATGATCTTCAAAAATGGGCAATTAGTTGACAGATTAGTCGGTGCTTTACCTAAGCCCGCTATTTTACAGAAACTCGAAGCTCATTTTTAGAATTGTAGATAAATTTCATTGAGAGATAATTCTTACTTCTGCATCTTTCAATTCTTTTAGTATTTCGTCACTATCTGTTTTTGAAACTTGACATTTTAATGAATACACTTCATACATTTTGTGAAAGCTACTAGCTATGATAGATACACCTTTGTTTGTTTCTTTAAAAGTTACATTAAGCAATTTTTTCATTGGTATCCCTCCACTTCGAGGTTCTCCTTCCATTATTAATCCCAAATCTTCTCTATTGATACCACCACCTTCGATAACTAAATGGTCACCATAAATCATAAGCCAACGACCTTTACGTTCTACATCTTCCCAAGCTGAGGATGCCGGGAGGGGCGGACCATTTTCAGAGATTCTTTCAGTAGGCTCATTAGTCCAATTATCATCATTCCAAAGATTAACTTCATCCTTTCTTTCATTTTCATCTAATAATAATGATACAGGAATCCAATCTACGCCATCCCAGAATCTTGCTTCAACAGTTAGTTCTCCGTTTTTAACATCAGATATAATCCTCTTAACTGGAATAGGGCCGTAAATTTCATCATTCACTTTCACAGGAAATTCCTCATTTGTTACAGTCATTTATACCTCATATACATATGCCTCATTAGAATCTAAATCAGGAAGTTCACCTAGTTTCCACCCTGGTGCTGTTGTTTCGGCATAATAATAACTAATTTCATTATTTTGATTTTCATTTAAGATATAATTTACACCACTTGCACCTTCAACACTAACTCCTACTGCTGCATGTCCATATCCATCCCAAGCTTCAGGAATTAAGATCATTGCAGCCTCATATCCTAATGATTCTAGTAGTGAAATTAACAGTGCCGAAGTATCTTCACAGTCTCCAGTTTGATCAATTAGTGTTTCTATAGGATATCTTGGATATTCACCAACACCTGCGGTTATATTGTCTTCAGAATATTTTAATGATTGAGCAAAACTTATAACAAAATTAACTTCGGTTAGATTATCAAACTCTTTTTCTTGAGAAATTTCTCTTAACTTTAATCCTATTTCAATAATGGCTTCTTCTTCTATAGTTACAAAGGACACGTAATCTTCATACTCTCTAATGGTATGCGGCTGATTCTTATAGAATGAATATACCGATGGATCAAAGTTGTAACTAATTTTGTAGCTGATTGTATTAAATTCCCAACCGTATGATTTTAGATATCCGAAGTTATATGTTTTAATATTAATGAAAACACGCGCATCATCATTTTCATCCAATTCGTCGAGTGAGCCATCGAGAGTTCCATTATTTCCTTTTTCCCAAGAACCTGTGCTAAGATTATAATTAATTACAGTTCGATAACTATCATTTGAATCACTAATATCAAACTCTTCTGCATTCCTGAATTTATAATTAACAGCAATAAGAGTAAATGTATGTATTTCAATATTATCAGCAACATTAATTTCAAAATTACTATTTAGGTAAAACAGTTCTTCCCATGGAACTTTCCATGGAGCACCATCATCATCAAAACGATGTACTTTCTCATCATTTTGATATAGATAGAAAATGACTGGTGTATTTGCTTTGTTATTTTGCTTATCTATTAATTCAATCCACTCTAAGTTAAAATTTAAGGCAATATCATTCAATGGATCTATATCTACACTGTCATTATATCCATCATTGTCATCATCCAAGTCTGCATTATTTCCGATTCCATCTAGGTCATTATCTTCATGTTCAGCAGCATTATTTGGAAACAAATCTTCGGTGTCATTATATCCATCATTGTCATCATCAAGATCATTATTGTCACCAATGCCATCATTGTCCGAATCTTTCCATTCTGTAGAATCATTAGGAAATGCATCGTTTTCATTGGAAATTCCATCTAAATCTTTGTCATACATATATTGATTAATGCCTGATCCCATGAGAACTCCAATAATCATTAAAGTAAATATTTTGGCTTTAGATTCCATTCAAATTCCTAATAAGTCAGATAATTCATGCATGGTCTTAAAAGGTATGGCACCAGCGTTTTCTAATTCATCCGTTGAACATAATTTTATCAAGCCATAAACTTTGATATTAGCATTAACTGCAGCAGTTACTCCAGGTATACTATCTTCAATGACGATACATTCATTTGGTTTAAATCCCATTCGTTGTGCAGCATATAGAAATAAGTCGGGTGCCGGTTTTGGTAATTCAACTTCAGATGCTGTAAAAATTTGTTCATTAAAATAGCCAATTAATCCAGTTATAATTAATGAATTTTTGACGTGTTTGGGCTCTCCATTAGAAGCTACACAGATAGGAATATCAAGATTATCAAGCAATTTTTGTATTCCTTCCATGGGTCTTAATTCAGCTTTGTAGGCTTTACTAACTTCTTCCACTAATCTTGGTAACCAATCATTTGGAATATCTTTGCCTGATAATTCTTTCATTCCATAAATTACAGCATCCAGAGTTTTACCACCAAATCTTTTTTGAGCATCTCGAAGGGTCATATGAATTCCCAACTCACCCGCCATTCTGGCAACAACACGATTTGTAATATTCTCACTATCTACTAATGTCCCATCACAATCAAAAAGTATACATTTTGCATCCATTTAATATGCCCTCATATTTTCAGATTTCATTAGTTCTCTAAGGAAAGAGGTAGCATATGTGCCCTTGTGCAACCAAAATTCCAAAGTAGGTTTCCCGTCATCATCTATTTTCCATTTTAAGTCGTTTATCTTTTGGTTTAAAGGCCTATACATTCCAAATGAGGATAATTCAGGTATCTTTCCGATTGAAAAATCCTTGAATTCTATGTTTTCATCCCTCATAATTTGTCTTTCTAAATCACCTTGAATTCCATTTGTATGTTTACTTTTTATTCCAGGCAATAATCCAACAATCCAGGCTTTCCCCTCACTACATCGTTTTTCTAATTTTTTCTGATTTCTTTCTGTGACTTCAATAATCCGTCTTTGGTCAGGTCCGCCATATATGTCTACAGGAACTATATTATCTCCAATCAAAGGTTTATGGATACTATATCCTTTCTCTATTCTTAAATTAAGAACATGATTAAAAATTAAACTTTGGTAGGCATGTACAAGCATTTTTGATAAGTTTTCAGGTAATTGTCTAATTGCTCCAATATAATCTTCTTTTTTTCTTGTTAAATGCCCAATTATTTGTCTTTCAAATAATAGCTTATACGGATATTCTTGCAGTGCCGTATCCAAGTCTTTAGTATTTTTTAGATTTTGTCTTGCCTCAGAACCAAAACTTTCGTATTCTCCTCCGCACAAATAATCCCAAACAGCTTCTTCGTATTTATCCTGAACTATTTTTTTCCCAACTGTATGCGTAATTGGGCGTACAGCACCAAAGCGTTGAATTCCAAAATAATTAGGAAAACCTTCTTTCAATTCATCTAAAATATTTGCAATGGTCTCTTCTTCATTTTTAGATTGGGAAATCTTAATTTTAAATTCATTTGCCACCAAATTCCCCAATCTCACAGGTTTAACCGATTTATGAATAAATTCAATAGATACATTTTCAAGATCAAGTTTATCAATTTTATTAGGTGAAGACATTATGGAGATATATTGAGTTGTCAAAGCTCGTTTATCTTTTGTTCCTGCAAATCCAACAGCTCTTTGCCCAATATTCAATCTTTTAGATATCTCTTTAATTAAAACATGTGTATCCCAATTTTTGGCAGTTATCTTAACAATACTATGCCTTCCATTATCAGATGGTTGTGCCCAAGCCCAATGTGCACTGTGTCCTTTTTCAATAATTTCATTTACTACAAAATCTTCAGGAACTTCACGCAGTTTTCCGTTTATTCCGTTTGTTTTTGAAAGATACGATTCATTACCCACCTCCGGTCTAGCCGGTGATTCCATGAACTTTATGCTAATCCGTCGCTAATAGTTTTGATATCAGCAATGATAGTCTCCACGGCTTTTTTAATCGCATTTTTTGGAGTTCCTTTTTTTGTTCTAACATAAAATTTAGGTGAATCCAAAACAATATGCCCCATATAGTAGGAAGCATAATCTACATCAGAATTAGCTAAGGTGTGGTTCATTAGAGGTCCTAATAGAGTTTCGGTGGCCCCACGTATCTCAATTTCTAATTCGTTTTTTGTCTTGTTAACTACTGATACTTGCATGGGTTTTGCGGACTTTAAGGGGTATTATAAAGATTGGGCGAGTTTTAAAGCTTCATTTCGTTTATTTTTAGGGGCTGTAGTTTTTATTCCAAGTGGGGAAAATATACTCGAACTAGCAAAATATTCCAAACCTTGTAGTGCTTTTACAATTTTCACTCTTCGAGGCGTTTGTCCAATACCTGCTTCTTTGGCCATGTCATTAATATCATATAACCCTGGAGGGCCATCAGCTTCTTCCCTTAGAATGTCAAAAAATCGCCCCAAAACACCATCACAGCCTTCTGGAATCATTTTTTTTTGAATTATTTTTTCAGTCCACAAAGGTCCCGCAGCCCCCTCAACCTTTTCATCAACAACTTCCATTTTAGGACTAATCCATTTCAAAGAGACGCCATTTTGTGTAGTGACTTTAACAAATGCACGTAAATGGTGTCCTTCCGAATAGCACAGTAGAGGTTCAATTCCTTTTCCCATTGAAGAAGCCACATTATGGATTCTAGCTAAAAGAATTCGAATTCCAATTTCTTTTGCAGCAACTCTCTTCATAGACATTGCTCCATATCGTTTAAGACAAATTGATGGTTTAGCCCCACAAAGAACTGCAGTATCAGTTGCAGATATTCCCAATATTCCGTTATTGTTCAATCCCTTTAGTGCAGCTTCAATATATGGGGCTGGCGTTCCAAATGGATCAATATCAATACCATCATATTTTGTTTTAAAAAGTAATTCTTCTACAGGTAAATTATGAATCTTACTTTTAATTCCATTTAACTCTAAATTAGTAGCAATTGTTTCAGTTGCTAAGATAGAGGTATCACAAAAATCTACATTAAAATCAGCTTCAAGAGCCAATCGAATACCCCTTATTCCTGATGCAGCTAGTCCATCTAATAAAAGTCCACTAAAATCTAGTTTTTTGGCAAAAGCGACATGTAAATCTCGGCTTAGTTTCATAGCCGGGTTGTAAAAGACGCCTTTTGCTTTTCCAGGACCTTTATCTTTACCCGAAAGATTAGCTCTGAATACGGCTTTACCTTCTTTAAATTCTTTCACACCATTCCAGTTTTTAGAATAGTAACTGCTTTAGATGGAAGTATTGCTGAATTTATAGGAGTAACTTCTAAGGTTCTCAAATCATCTCTTTTACGAATAGATTGTAATAGTGGATTACGAGATCGTTTGTGCATTGTAATTAGCATAGGTTTACCACACTTTAGAGCTTCTTTGAGAACTACACTAAATTCTTTTGATTCCGATACAAGTTTACCTACTTCATCTACTAGAATCAAATCAGATTCCTCAATAGCTCTAGCGACAGATTCGGTAGCAATCCTGTTGACGGCATCTAGTCTTATTCCCAAAGGTGTTGATTCAGGTGTCTTTCCAGGAAGTCTTGGTTTAACATCCCACCTAACAGATGCTGATAATTCTTCTTCACCTGTTATGAAGTTTTTGAGATTATAACCTACAGTTTCTCCTTCTTCAACTATTGGATGTGTAGTGAATCCACCGATAGTAAATTTATCTTCAATCATTTTGGCTATTCTCAAGACAGTGGTTGTTTTGCCAGTCCCGGGTTGGCCTGAAATAGCTACTTTTACTGGAATCATTGTTTGGCCGCTATTAATGGTCTGTATCTATAAGCATATGTCCCATTATCCAAGTTTAGCCTCTCAATCTTTCAGGACATCCCTTTCTTCTAGAACAATGGTTGCATTTTCCAGCTCTTTTATGGTTTCTATGAGCTTCCATATCTCCATTGAGAATATCATTCATTTCTTCTAATTTATCAGTTACTATATTTTTTAATTTTGAATCCCATATAACTTCGTGGGGTTCATTATCAAAGCCATATCTTATTTGGCCATGGCTGGGCTTAGTTTGAAATGTTTCTTCAGATAATAAGCAATAGGCTCCAATTTGTAAAACATGGCTAAAAAATGGGGCTTTAGGTTTTCTGCCAGTTTTAACTTCTACTGGGATTCTCATTTCCTCATTTTTAATTAAATAATCAGGCCTTCCTGCTAGATTATAATTGTTTGATTTCAATATCGGTGTTTCTTTTGTTAGGGCATCTGGTGTTTCAATATCACTTTCACCTAATTTATAATCATCACGTAATTTATCTATTTTTTCAGTTGATAATAATAATCTGTAAAGGAAAAGAGATGCGACAAGCATCCATCCAATTCCCAGAATTAGTAAAATGACGCCTAAATTTCTTTTTAATAAATCATTATCATCTGAAATCCATAGTATTCCAATAGCAAGTGTTACAAGAGTCATAATTAAACCGACAACTGTCATTAAAGTAGTAGATGTCATTCTTGATTTTTCTTCTTCAACTAGTAGATTCTTTAGTGAATCTCCTATTTCTTTGTGTTTTTCAACACCAGTATTGACTTCTTCACCCTCTGCATCTATTCCTTTAAGATCTAAGTGCCACGATAGTGGGCAATAGCCATAGCGTTCCATTTCAGAAGCCGATATAATCTGCTTGGGCATGAGTGTTGAGTCCAGGGTTAAGTCTAGTAGGTTTTGCTAGGATTAAGCCCCTAATAAAGGATTACATTATTTAGAAACTAAAATATTGGTCATGCCAAGCTAAATTTCCATAATCGGCAATTTTATAATTATAGATTATATTTTGCTTGCCATCTTCTTGATTAAAATCTAACGTAATAATAAGATCATATTCATCAGCATGAGGCCCATCAAACATAAGTGCTTCAAGTTTAACGGATTGTTTAGCATTTAAAACGCCAGGATAATGAGTGTCAGTTTCAAGCATTTTAGTTCCATTCCATACACTAATTTTTATTTTTAAGTCTGTGATTTCTTCAGTTCCCATATTGCTGATTCTTGATTGTACGAACAATCCTGAATAAGAACTATGGTATACGGTATCAATTTCAATCTCAGTTCTTGGAAGAATGTATGAATATGATACTGAGATTATGAAGAATGCAAGAATGATAATGCCAAATTTAGCTATTATTTTCTTTTGTTGCTTATTAAAGCTCATATGCTAGCCTCCAGCGAGGCAATCAGGCTCATACCTGGTTCAGGAAGAATATAATGCTTTTCATTGTTACCTAATTCAGTATCAATTCCATTTTTTTGAACACCTAACCAAGTAGGCAATATATTGTGTCCGCCTACTTCTTTTATTCGTAAATCCATCAATACTACCGATGTTTTAAGCTTAATTGGCCCTATGCTCAATTCACCACCAATAGCAAAAGATAACTCTCCACCTTCGGCATTAGCTAATTCAAATATAGGATAAAGACCAAAAAGTTGGTTTGGTATAATTTCAACATGTTTTACATCTTTAGCATGTATGACCATATAATCTAGATAAAATTGAGATGTTGTTGGCGAGTTAGTAGCTCTCAGATACGCACTATCTATTCCATTAGGTGAGTCAATTATATAGTTCACACCATCTAAAATCATGCTGGTATTATCGCCTACGTTTATAACCTCCATAAAAGTGCCAGAATGTCCTCCCGTATATCCTTCATCAACCATTAATAAAACATCAATTTCAGAAGAACTTGTCGAAACAAAAAGATTTGGGAATCCTTGGAAAGCAAATGCTAAGTCCATATCAAATTCATAATTTGGGTCAATTCCCATATGAAATGATTCCGGAACATCATGCACAATAGCTTGAGCCGATCTCCATTGACCATAGTCTTTATTGGCAGTTTTTACCCAGATATAATCTAGAGTTCCTTCAGCTTCATATATGATATCTATTTCTTTTCCGACAATTAAATCAGCACGTAGGTCTTTAGGTATTTTTGAAAAATAAATTTCATTAAATGAAGGTCTTGTTTGATTATGTGTTTTAAGATAAGAACTACCTATTCCTCCAGTTTGATGAATATCAAATATTGCATCTAAATCTCGCCCTTCACTTTTCCCGGTTTGAAAATAAGCATCTATGTTATTATTATCTCCAACTTCATCTAAGAAAAGCTCGATAGCAGTCTCGTTGATTCCTCTGTCTAAATCAAGATAAATCCATTTTGTAATCGGTGACCAATCACCTAAATTCAAGTTAATGATATCTGGTTCACCGAAAGCTGTAGAAAGCTTTGCAGATGTAACAGTTCCTTCTAAGTACAATAATAGTGCATCTCCAAAATCATTTTGCCTCAAAACAATTCCATGAGTCCATGTTAAATCCATTCCAGTTAAATTACCTGATTTTAAGCTTAGAATTACTCTTGAAGGTGCACTTGAAGAGCTAAAATCAACGCTTATTTCATCACCGATTACAACTTCTAAATTAATTTTTTCAGGTACGTCTGGTACTGCAATTTCTAATTGACTTTGAGATTGTTTATCACTAACCATTGCATAAATTGAACCTAATTCTTTACTAGATTCAAGACTAATATTTCCTACAAGGGCCGTTCCTTCCATACCTTTATCATCTAAATAAACAGAAGCATTAAGATCAAAATTGTTCGGCAAGTCATCAATCCGTAGTAAAACACTCTTATTTTCAAAATTATTGATATCAACCAAAATTCGATTCATTGCCGGCACATCGTGATTGAAATCTTCAAGTGATATATCTAATTGAGCTCCTTTATCTTCAGGGTCCCAAAGTTTGATTCCAAAATTTGGAGAAATTCCTCGAAGATAGGCCTTCATATTCATTGCCCCATCATCAGACATGTCAAGACTGATGCCTTCAGTCCAATATGTTTCTAATTCAGCTGAATCGCCTAAATCAATTTCGAGTGCTACAGTATCAATTCCTTGATCAGAGCTAATATTAAATTCTAATAAATCTTCATGGATTTCCATATCTATAGTCATACTTCCCGGAAGACTTGATATAAAAGCTTCAACACGGTATGGATTATCTTCTTCAAATTGTTCTAGAACTAAATAAATTGGACCGACAGGTTGACTTGTATTCATGCTTATACTTCCGCTAAGTGTTAAGTTTTCAACAGTAGCATTGAGTATTAAATTAGCATTCAAATCTAGATCCAGACCAACAGGTATTTCTTCAATAAATACAGTTACTTTAGGCCCAATTATTCCTTCTTCTTGGAATATAAGATAATCTGCAGTATCTCGGTAATTAAAATCTTCCAAACTAAGTTGCAAGTCTATTTTATCACCCTTAGAAGTATAATTTGCATCGACTGACTGAGGAAGTCCTTTGAGAAGCAATCTAGCGCCTAGAATAGTGCCACCTTCAACATTTTTTTGACTAGACCAAAGTCCTTCAACCCATCTTGGAGATTCATCTAATAATTCAATTTTCCCTTTATTGACCCAAGCTGTTACAGATACTTCTTCATTAATATTGTATAAAAATCTAGCCACAGTTTCGAAGGATTCGACATTTGTTACTAAATTAATTGATAAATCTGCAACAGTATTTACCAAAGCCTTACCGATTTCAGAGAGGGCTTCAATGAATCGAGCTACATCTCTTAAATCATTAATTTCGGAAGCACCACCACTAATGATACTTTGACTATCAAGAATAGGTACAGTTACAATAATTTCAGCAGGTAAGCTATCAATGAATACATATGCATCTAATCCTTTGTAATCATCTTCATATTCAGTGTCATCAATTGCTCCTACTTTGAATTGAACTGGCTGTTTATGATTAATCTTAAAATTCGCTAATTCTCCACTTCCATCATCATCTAACCGTAAAGATTGAATCCAGCTTAAATTTCCAGATAGACTAGCAGTTTCATTTTCCATACCCATGTTATTTTGGTATAACATGACAGAACTCCCATTGTAATCGGAATGATTCCAAACCCATGATGTTGCTTTTTCATTTTCAGTAACATTAGTTATTGTAAATGTAAAATTAAACCAACTATCAGTAATTAATCGTAAATCTCCACCAGAGCTAACAATTTCTGCAGACCCAGGCAAGTGTTCTAATTTTAATCTAGAGTAAATTCCACTTGCCAAACTTGTAAAAATTATGTTGTCAATTATTTCATTAGCACTATTTCCACCGGCATAAACTAAATTTCCATTATCAATGTTCAAGGTGATATTAGTAGGGATATTACTAAGTGTGATGTTTGCCCAGTGTGAAGTTTCTCCAACATCATCAATCCCTTCAAAATACACTCTGAATGGTTTATCTCTTATTGGATTCATAGAAAGTGAAATATTGGTTATTCCTTCTCTTGAATAAAAGTCAATATCTCCGATATCAGTAATTCTCGCACTGAAACTATAATCTTCATTTTTTAATGATATTGAAGATCTAGAATTAGGTGCATTATTATCTAAATATGCAGATTCATTATATATCGCAAAATAATCATCCTCACTTCCATCATTAAGTGCTAAATATTTATCACTAGTAAGATATACGAATATTTCACTTATGTAAGCAAGTTCATTTTGGCGGGTTCTTAATCTCATTGCAACTTCACCGTCACCTTCGCCAATTGTGGATTGCAATACAGCTTTAGGAATAGAACGTAATAAGTCTCCGACATAAATAATTCTTCCAGCTAGTCCAATTAGTAAGTCACTAATTAATCCTCCAACAAGTGAACTATCAATGCTTGTTACATCATCATTCACTGGAATTGAGCTTCTTCCACTTTCATCTAATTGAAGATTTCCTTCCAGAACGAAACTTTCAGGCAAGTCAGTTATTTCTAATCCTGTAAATAGTTGATAGTCATGATCTAACCAAGTTGCGCCTCTTCCATCTTCTGTATAGTATTCATAATCACCATATACTATTGACTCAATCGGTTCAGTTGAATGAAACTCGATTACGGTCCAATTTTTATCTGAAGTAGATTCATTTCTTACTTCTAACCATAATGAAGCTTTAGGCATATTTAATTCATTTAAGCATATTTCATCTCCACTTTCATCTACTTTACAAACTGGTACTCCGGTAATGTATGCTTCAATATGTGATAAGAAGGGATCGAGGTCGTCTCCGGGGTTTAGATTATATTCGTAGTATTGGAAGCCTAAGTTGAATTTCTTATTTGTTTCATTTGAATTAGTAGTTTCAGTAGCTGGCGCATATACTTCAATCGAGTCTCTATCTACACCGTCTGTATTTTGAGAGACAAGTCTGATTCCCAATTCTCGAGGCACTTTCCCTCTTGGATTTTCTAAATCTATTTTTATGAATGTTATTTCTTCTAATGCATCTCCAGGATTAATTACCGTTCCACTACTCCAATTATATTTCAGATATCCTATTGCGATTTCTAAATTATCAATTCCATTATTTGAAGGATCTCCAGTGTCATTATTCATCAGAACATTAATCTGGTAAGGGGCATTTACATAATCAACATCTCCTGGATTCAACCCAATACCTCCACCTTCAGTTCCTATCGTGAATACAAATTCTTCAATAACAACAGATAAACTATATTCATCGGGAATTTCATTTGGTGGAAATTGTGAATTGACTCCCCAAACATAAGTCAGGTCATCTTCATTTTCATCATTATAAGTTATACCTCTAACAATAGCAATATCTAAGGTTTGATTCAATTCTTCAAGTTTTTCAAATTCAAAATTCAATCCAAGATTTGCTTCTAAACCGACATCTCCATCTAGTGGATTGACGTCAGTATCTTCATTCAGAAGATCATTAACTACAGGGACTAATCTAGCACGTATTTCATTTCCTCCATCCTCATCTATGTCGATTGGTATCCATGCAGTATCACTTTCATCTAATATATTAATAAAAGATATAATGAAATCAGCCACATTGTTATCTAAACCAAGCGATTCTATCCATGCTGCAATTAAAGCAGTTGAAGCTCCCCAAAGAGTAGATACTAAGTTTGCTTCTTCTACTCCTTCTTCACATGGGTCTTCAGGTGGTGCGCCATCTTCGCAACCACTTACGTCAATAGCTCCATTACCATTTGCATCATATGCCCAATAAATTAGATAAGTTTCAACGAATATAGATGAAACAGTACTTAGAAAAGAATCCTGATAGAAATCAGTCTCGCTCAACATGGTCTCAATTATATCTGCTCTTGTAGGTTCAAGATCATTTACATCAGTAGGTTCTAATCCTCTTTCTGAATAATCATACGTTACAGTTTCATAATCTGAAATATCCGCTATTACATCTTCACTTTCATCTTTATCATTCATTGCCGCCTTACGAGTGTCTAACAAAGACACGGCGAGTTCGCTTCCATCATGTAAAGATCTTAAAAAGTTCAACTCTTCGATTACAGTTTCATTTACTTCGTCATTTCTTTGGTTGACACTTTGAAAAAAAGCATCTAATTCTTGAGCAGTACCATAGTTAGCTTCTATACTAGACGGTCCAACTACTGTAGGTATTATTACAACTTGAAGCATCATCAACAAAACTACTGAAATTCCAAGTACTCTTTTTCGGTTCAATAATTGGAAAGAAGCTTTCTTCATTGTTAATATTGAGAAACCATCTCTATAAATAAGGTATTAGTTAAAAATATAGATTGATTTTATATAGAGAATCAAAATCGATAGAAAGATGGATGAAGAGTCTTTACAAGAGATGCTGGCCGATGACGGCACTTTTAAAGGTGAAACTGATGAGAGTGAATTAGAGGCTTTAGTATCTAAATTAAAGACAAATATTTTGATAATAGGTAGTGGAGGGGCTGGCAATAATACTCTAACTAGGTTGTATAAAGAAGGTATTAACTCTATAGAGCTTCTAGCTTTGAATACAGATGCACAACATTTACTCAATACGCCAATTCCTCATCGAATGTTAATTGGTAAACAATTGACAAAAGGTTTAGGTGCAGGTTCAGAACCAGGGATTGGCGAAGGTGCTGCAGAAGAAGCTAGAGCTGAATTATTAGAAGCTTGCCACGATGCAGATATTATTTTTCTCACGGGAGGGTTAGGTGGCGGAACAGGTACAGGTTCATTGCCAGTCATAGCTCGTTTAGCTAAGGAAAAAGGAGCGCTTACTATTGCTATAGTAACACTCCCTTTCAGTAATGAAGGTGCTCGCCGAACAAGGAATGCACGATTAGGTCTTGAGAAATTACGTAAATCAGCAGATACGGTAATTGTAATACCAAACGATAAATTATTACAAGATGATATCATGAACTTACCACTTAACTTAGCATTTAGGCACGCGGATGAAATATTAGGTAATGCGATAAAGTGTATGACTGAAATTACTTCACATGGAGGATTAGTTAACATAGATTTTGCAGATATGCGATCTATAATGGATGGAGGGGGTGTTGCCATGATTGGAATGGGAGAAGGGCAAGGTGCCAATCGAGCCTCAGATGCAGTGATTGCAGCCCTGACCTCACCATTATTGGAGTTGGATATAGCTGAATCAAAAGGAGCTTTAGTAAATGTCACTGGTGGAGATGATATGACTCTTCAAGAAGCACATGCCGTTGTTAAAGAAGTCCATAGTAAGATTAATAAAGATGCTCGAATCATTTGGGGAGCTTCAGTAGATTCTACCCTCGAACATCAGATACGAGTCATGCTCGTAGTGACTGGTGTAAAATCGTCTCAAATATTGGGACCTCCGTCGGGTGTAGACAATGAAATGCAAAACAGATACGGCATAGAATTCGTACAATAATAAAAATGAGTTTCATAGATAACGTATGGCAAATGCAACATAAGCTTGAAGAACGTTTCAAGCGAATAGGCAGAGGTCAGTATGGCCGTGTTTTACGTCTTGCACGTAAACCAACTTCCGATGAATTTGTAAAAAGTTCGTGGGTTGTCGGTATTGGAATAGGAATTGTTGGTGCACTTGGATTTACAATATATTATATTTGGCTAAAAGCCCCACCTATTGTAGCAGATTTATTTGGAATTTAGATATTATGGCAAAATTCATTGAAGAAGAAGAAGAAGAAACACCAACCGAAGACGGTGCAGCCCCATCATCAGACACTCAGATTTATACGATGAAGTCTCAAATTGGACACGAACGAACAGCAAGTGAAAGGCTTGCCGATAGAGCCAGAAGAAATGGATCTCCAATTTATGCAATCCTTGCCCCTCCAAAATTAAGAGGTTACATTTTTGTCGAAACAGATAGTCCCGAAGCGCTTAGAGATAATTTGAAAGGTTTAACTCATGCTAGAGGTATGGTAATGAACAAAGGTAAAGGTTATGGAAGATCCAAAGAACCCGATACTTTTGGAACGACGTCACTTGAAGAATTATCACCTCATTTGACCCCACCTCCTGCTGTTTCAGGAATTGAAGAAGGTAATATTGTTGAAGTAATTGCAGGTCCATTTAAGGGAGAAAAAGCAAGAGTTCAACGTATTGATCAGGCTAAAGAAGAAGTTACAGTTGAATTATTCGAAGCTATGGTTCCTATTCCAATTACAGTTAGAGGAGACCATGTTCGAGTTTTAGAAAAGGAAGTTAATTAATGGGTGAAACAGTTGAAGCACTAGTAGACGCAGGTAAAGCCTCTGCAGGACCACCGTTAGGTCCAGCATTAGGTCCCTCTGGAGTCAATGTTAAGCAAGTAATCAAAGAAATCAATTCTTTGACAAAAGACATGGAAGGCATGCAAATACCGGTAAAAGTTAAAGTGGGAGACGATAAAAGTTTCTCAATTACAGTAGGTACACCTCCTGCCTCTTCTTTAATCAAAAAAATTTTAGGTATAGCAAAAGGATCTGGAGAAGCTGGAACTGTCATCGCAGCAGATTTGCCTTTGGAAAAAGCAATTAAAGTTGCTCAACAGAAGGGCCCTGGTTTGACTGGTGGAGATATTAAGGCAATGACCTCAGAAATATTAGGTGTTGCAAAATCAATGGGATTAAGTTGTGAAAGTAAAGATCCTAAAGAAATTCAAGCATCAATTAAGTCTGGTGAATTAGACGATAGATTTTAATTAAATAAAATTTATATTTTCTTCATCCATTTTGCGGCCACAATATGTGCATTTAATTTGAAGATTTTCTTTATTTAGTAATTTGAAGTTAGTAGATACACTTCTTTCATTATTACATATACAATTTTCATTTGGACAATGTACGATTTCTGAAATAAATTCAGGAATTTCAATTTTTATTTTATCTGCTACTGAATAATTTCTAATGATATTAACAATAGCGTCTGGGGACAATAATGCCAATTTTTCTATTTCGATTTCATTTAGTTCACGATCTTCTATTTTTATAATATCTTTACGCTTTTGGATTTTACTTTGGACATTAATCAATAAACTAATAGTGGTGTCACTTCCGCTTAAATTCAAGATATCTAGAACTTTTTTCCCCCGACTTGCTTTGATATGGTCAATTACAGTTCCATTCCGTATAGGTTGTACTCGAAGTAAATTATCGCTCATTATTTGTCTCCAATTAATTTTTCTAATAATGCCATTCTTACAGGTATTCCATTGAAGGCTTGTCTAAAATAAGCTGCATGTTTTGTATTGTCTACATTAGTTGATATTTCATCAACTCTTGGAAGGGGATGTAATATTTTCATTTTCGGTTTCGCATTGTTTAGCAATTCAGAATTTATTCTATAGGCTCCAGCAACTCGCTTGTAATCTTCAACATCAGGAAATCTCTCTTTTTGTATTCTAGTAACATAAAGCACATCTAGTTCACTTAACACACTTTCCAAGTTTTGATGAGTTGACCAATCATTTGTCAATTCATCAGTTACGTGGTCGGGCATTGCCAAACTTTCAGGGGAAATAAAGTATAATTTTGTATTAAAGCGATCTAATGCTTGTGATAAAGAGTGCACAGTCCGTCCATATCTTAGGTCACCTAACATTCCAACTTTCAAGTTTTCTAGTTTACCAATTTCTTCTTTTATTGTAAACAAATCAAGAAGTGTTTGGGTAGGGTGTTGTCCAGCTCCATCTCCTCCATTAATAATAGGGACATCAGAGACCTCAGATGCTAGCTTCGCAGCTCCTTCTCTTGGATGTCTAAGAACTACAGCATCTGAATATCCTGATACCATTCGTATTGCATCAGATAGCGTTTCACCTTTTAGATGTGATGTTGCCGACGGATCTGCAAATCCAATACAACTCCCACCTAGGCGTTGCATTGCACTTTCAAAGGACAATCGAGTTCTAGTTGATGGTTCAAAAAAGCAAGTTGAAAGAATTTTACCTTTTAATTTATCGGATTTTTTCTTTCCTTCTGCAACCGGTAATAATTCACTTGCACGTTTAAGAAGACTCATGATGCTTTTGTTATCCAAATCTTCTATTGACACTATGTGCTTCATGGTCAGTTAACGAGGGGGGTTTTTTAAATGGTTTAATGAGTTAGACACTTGAGCGTCATTAGTTTAAAGTCAGCCCTTCCTAATAAATCAATTATAGGAGAATATGTATTGAAAACTCTCAAAACAGTTGATGAAGTTGTAGAATTCTATTTTTCATCCAGTAGTCGATTGCGTAGTAATATATACATTATTTTAGGCTCGGTGTTTGTTTTTTTTGCAATAGTAGGGATATGGGTTCCGGGTTGGCCTACTGTTTCTTGGGCGGTTCCGGCTGCATTTCTTTTTTCTCTTTCTAGCGAAAAATTGTTTAGATGGACATTAACTAATGAGTATTTTGGTTCAGCATTATTTGATTATTATTCCTCAGGAAAGACTCTTCCCAATCATGTTAAAAGAATTATTGCATTGTTTATTATTAGTATGTCATTAACATCCTCTTATTTTGTTTGGTTAGTTTCAACTAAAGGAGATGGTGAATTATTAGTAATATCCTCATGGGATGGAGCCGATCCGGGTTTTGGTTTTATTACAATAATATTAGTTGGCTTAATTGGTGTTTGGTATGTTTTGTTTCAGGTTAAGTCGAGATAGATTCTCTGTTAATAGTATAAACTATCACTTATTGATATATATGTGACTAAAAGTAAGCGCACACATAGACATGGAATTTATAAATTTTATGCTCCTATTTATGATAGGTTTATGGCTCCCTCATTTTCAGATGGGCATTCCAAGATGTATAAACCTCTTAATCTGAAATCTGAAGATCATATATTAGAAGTTGGCGTAGGAACGGGTATTTCTTTAACAAATATTCCTGATTTTGTTAAAGTGGATGCCATAGATTATAGTGAACCAATGTTAGTTAAAGCCCGTAAAAGGCAAGAAAAGGGTGATTTTGCAGCGCAAATAAATTTCCAACAAATGGACGCCCATGCTCTCGAATTTGGAAACAATCAATTTGATCATTCAGTTGTAGCCCATACTTTGGCAGTTGTTGCAGAACCTGAAGTAGTTCTCAAGGAGATTATGCGAGTTACTAAACCATCTGGCTTGATAGTTATCGTTAATCATTACAAAGGTAGGAAGGGAATAATAGGTACGCTATGGAATCCTTTTAGGAAGCGGTTAGGTCTTGGAAAACATGTTGACTTTAAGCAAGTAATTGAAAAATGCGGATTAGAATTGTTGAGTGAAGAAAGGGTAAATCGGTTTACGACACATTCAAAAATGCTAGTTTGTAAAGTACCTTGAAATTAGTGTAGTGTTTGTTTAATCCAGCTTAAAGTATCTCTTAAAGAATCTTTAAGTTCCATTGGGTTCCAACCTAATACATTTTTAGCTTTACTAGAATCGTAATTGGTTATTTTCCCCATATATTCTTTAACCGTTTCAGGTGAAATAAGTGGTGTGTATCCAAAGAGTGCTTTCATCGCTTGCCATCTTGCAAATATTTGCATTTGCCACATGGGGGCTATTTTGCTAGGCAGTTTGAGTTCCGGTTCAAGTTCTTGAATTAAATTCATTAATTCAAATCCATCTAAACATTTAGTACAAAGAATATGTCTTCCTTCTGCATTATTATTTTCATAGGCTTTCAGATGTCCAAGAGCTACATCTCTTACATCAACATATCCAAAAGTTTGCGGAGGCAATACGCTTAGTTCACCTTTCAAGAGTTTATCAAAAAGCATGGTACTTGGTGTGTGTCTATGAAAGTAAGGACCTATTACTGCTGTCGGATTAATTACTACTAAATTCATATCAACCTCTTTTGCATATTCCCAAGCTCTTCTTTCTGCTTCAGTTTTTGCATAAGAATAAGGATGCTTTGATTCCGAATTCCAGTCACTTTCATTCAAAGCTTTACCATTTGGTCCACTTCTTCCAATAGCAGCTGTACTTGAAGTAAAAATGACTTTTTTAATTCCAGCTTTATTGGCTGCTTTTAGGGCATTTATTCCTCCTATGATTGAAGGGTTTATGATTTCTTCATCTGGATTTTTAGCCCAACTTTGGTATACAGCTGCAACTTGAAAAAGGCCATCTATATTTTGCATAGCAGATTCAATAGTCTCAGGTTCCATCAAATCCATTTCAACTATTTCTATGTTTAAAGAATCAAGATGTGAAACAAGTTTAGGATTATTTTTATTTCTTACTGATGCTCTAACATTATATCCTTTTTCTACTAATATTCTTGTTAATGTATATCCTACATGCCCGTTAGCACCAGTAACTAGTACATTTTTTCCACTCATTTATTTGAATAAATGTTTCCGGTAAAATTTCAGTTCGTCAATGGATTCAATTATATCGCCAAGAGCTCTATGGTTCTCTTTTTTTGGAGGCACAATTGCGTTGATTTCGGGATGCCATCTTTTTACAAGTTCCTTAATTGATGTAACATCTACAACACGATAATGTAATCGTTGTTCAAGCTTATTCATTTGGTCATCCAAAAAACGTCTATCAGTTCCTATAGAGTTTCCACAGAGAGGTGGTTTGTATTTCGCACCTAAATGTTTTTCGATGAATTCCAATGTTTGTTTTTCGGCTTCTTCAATAGTAATCTTGCTATTTTTTACTTCTTCAATTAATCCTGAACTATGGTGCATTTCATGTACAAAGTCATTCATTCTCTCAAGAATTTTATCATGTGTGTGTATCACTAAATCAGGCCCTTCAGCAATGATATTCAAATCTAAATCAGTAATAATTGAAGCGATTTCAATTATACGGTGTCTTTTTGGATCCAACCCAGTCATTTCTAAATCCAACCATACTAATTCCTGTGCCATAATATCAGATTAAGGGCCTTCTAAATAGAATTTATAGCGATAAATACCTATAGGCCTTTCTAAATGGTAAAGCGTGGCATTTTTTGACCCTGCAAAGTTTACAGAAGAAGCGATTACTAGCCTTAAGTCTCAATTGAATAGCAAAGCAATAATTGCAGCATCAGGAGGTGTTGATTCTACCGTTACAGCAGCTCTTGCAGCTAAAGCAGTAGGTGATAATTTGTTGGCAATTTACGTAGATACTGGCTACATGCGTCTTGGTGAATCTGATTTTGTTTCATCTATGTTGGAAGAGTTAGGTATACAGCACAAAATGGTAGATGCGTCCGAACGTTTTTATAAAGGTTTAAGAGGAATTACAGATCCTGAACAAAAAAGAAAAATAATTGGCGAACTCTTCATTCGTGTTTTTGAAGAAGAGGCCAAAGATTATGGTGGTAAATTTTTAGTTCAAGGAACTATTGCTCCTGATTGGATTGAATCGGGAGGTGGTTTACGTGACACAATCAAATCACATCATAATGTAGGAGGTTTACCTGAGGATATGGAGATGGAACTTTGCGAACCTATTAGAGAGCTTTACAAAGACGAAGTTAGAAGTTTAGCTGAATATCTAAAAATTTCGGTATCTCAAAGACAACCTTTCCCAGGTCCTGGTTTAGCAGTTAGAATTATGGGTGAAGCTACACCTGAACGTACCAAAGTCGTTCGCCAAGCTTGCCATATAGCTGAAAAAGAAATGGAATTAGCTGCGGAACGAAATGAGATGGAGTTGCCTTGGCAATATTTTGCAGTTCTTATTCCAATTAAAACAGTGGGTGTCCAAGGTGATGTTCGAGCCTATGGTAATACGGTTGCAGTTCGTGCGGTTCACAGTTATGATGCAATGACTGCTCAAGCTGTAGATCTTCCTTATTCAGTTCTTAAGAAGATATCTGAGAGAATCACTAGGGAATTAAAGTCAGATGTAAATCGTGTTGTTTATGATATAACTGACAAACCACCCGGGACAATTGAGTGGGAATAAATCGAGATTAATAAAAAAAGGAGGATCGATAAGTTATTTGGTGCCGGGGGCGGGGTTCGAACCCGCGGCCTTCGGATGTCCCAGGCATAGCCGGAACTATTCTTACCCTATGAGTCCGACGCTCTACCAGGCTGAGCCACCCCGGCTCCGTCGTGGTTGATTCATTAGGGGATTTAAGTTTAAGTTTCGATGATTCTTTATAACATCCTCTTAATCAGGAATGACAATGCCTAAAACTAGTTCCGAAAAGCAACCGCTTAATTCCGGAGCTTATGATCCAGTATCATTAGAAACAGAAGTCTCTGAAAGATGGAATACTGAAAAAACATTTAAGAAAAGCATTGAACAAAGAAGAAATTCTAAACCATTTACTTTCTTGGAAGGGCCACCTACTGCAAATGGAAAACCAGGAATACATCACGTTTTGTCTAGACTCTACAAAGATATGGTTTGCCGTTGGAAGACAATGGAAGGGCACCTAGTTGAAAGAAAAGGAGGTTGGGATACACATGGTCTACCAGTTGAAATTGAAGTTCAAAAACAATTGAATTTAATGTCTAATGAAGAGATTGAAGCATATGGGATGGAAGCTTTCAATCAAAAGTGTAAAGAAAGTGTTTGGACATATGAAGAAGCCTGGCGTGAAATGAGCGAACGTATGGCTTTTTGGGTTGATATGGATAATCCATATGTAACATTACATGATGAGTATATTGAATCTGCTTGGTGGTCTCTAAAGCAGATGCATGACAAAGGTCTTCTTTTTAGAGGTCATAAAGTTCTTCCTTACTGCCCACAGACAGGTACTAGTTATTCTACGCATGAAGTTTCTCTTGGGTACAAAGAAGTGGCGGAACCTGCCGTTTATGTTAAATTTCAATTAGTTGACGATAATGCTTCAGTATTAGCTTGGACTACTACGCCTTGGACATTGCCAGGTAATGTAGGTCTTGCAGTTGGTCCCGACGTAGTTTATTGCCGTATTCGTATTACTGAACCTCCGGCAGGAAGTTGGGAAGGGAGAGGTGGAGCTAAGGTTGACGATGAGCTAATTCTGGCCAAGGATCTCTTACCTGAAGTTATGCGGCATAAGATGGAAATTATAGAAGAATTTTCAGGTTCAGATTTAGTAGGTAAAGCCTACCATCCTCTTTTTCCTGGTGCAATAGATCGCGGAGATTCCGAAACAGCTTGGACAATAGTAGGGGCTGATTTTGTTACAACGACTGATGGTACTGGTATAGTTCATACGGCAGTGATGTATGGAGAAGATGATTATTCGTTAGGTATGGAAGTTGGTTTTCCAGCACAACATACTGTTGGAATGGATGGTAAGTTTATCCAAGGAACACATGATGAGTTAGATGGTCAATATGTCAAAGATTGTGATTCTAAAATTATTGATTTATTATCTAATGATAGCCAGCTTTACAGAGAACATATCTATACTCACGATTACCCCCATTGTTGGAGAACCGATCATCCTTTACTTTACTATGCTATGGACAGTTGGTTTGTTCGTATGACTGCAGTTAAAGACAAGATAATAGAGTATAATTCACAAGTAGAATGGGCTCCCGAATGGACTGGAACTGGTAGAGTTGGGGAATGGCTTCGAAATATTAAGGATTGGGCAATTAGTCGTGAACGTTATTGGGGTACGCCGATACCAGTTTGGATTTGTGAAGAGTGTGGGCATGATCATTGTATTGGCAGTATTGAAGAAATGATTTCATTAAAAACCGAAAGTTCACCTACACCTAAGGAGTTGCATAGGCCTTATGTGGATGATGTAAAACTTCATTGTACTCAAAAAGAATGTAATGGGAAAATGGTTCGAGAGCCCTATGTTATGGATTGTTGGTTTGATTCAGGCTGTGCATTTTTTGCCCAATGGCACTATCCTTTCGAAAATGAAGATAAATTTAAGGGAAGTTTCCCTGTAGATTATATTTGTGAGGCTGTAGACCAAACACGAGGTTGGTTCTATTCACTCCTTGCAGTTTCTACAACTGTTTTTGATAGTATATGCTACAATCGATGCCTTTCACTAGGGCATGTTTTAGATAATGAAGGAAAGAAAATGAGTAAATCCAAAGGAAATGTAGTAAATCCTTGGGATCATTTCAATAAAGAAGGTAGTGACGCAATCCGTTGGTACATGACAACTCAAAGTGCACCTTGGAATCCTATGAATTTCGATCCAAATGGGGTACGTGAGACTTATGCAAAAATGTTCCTTACATTGTGGAATGTTCACCGTTTCCATGCAGATTATGCATTACTTGATGGATTCACACCTTCAGATAAATCTAATTTTATTCCAGTAGAACAACGTAGTCCTTTAGATAGATGGATTCTTTCTCGAATTGCTACTGTAGCTCAAGATTATCATAATCAGTTTGTTTCTTGGGAATTCCATAAAGCGGGTCGAGATTTAGAAAATTTTGTGATAAATGATCTTTCAAATTGGTATGTTCGTCGTTCACGCCGTAGACTATGGGATGAAGCAGATAGTAACGATAAAAGAGCTTGTCAGCATACTTTACATGAAGTCTTGTGCACTGTAAGTAAGCTTATGGCTCCCGTATCTCCATTTATGTCTGATAGAATACATTATGATTTAACTGGAATTTCAGTTCATATGACTGATTGGCCGATGGGTTCTGATTTAGTAGAAAAAGATTTACCACCTCAAGATTTAGAATTAGAAAAACAAATGGCAATTGTACGTAATTTAACTGAAACTGGTCGTCGAATTCGTGTAGATTCCAAACGTCGCCAAAGGCTTCCTTGTCAGTCAGGCTGGATTGTTGGAGGACCTGATTTATCTGATTTTCATGCCATAATTGCTGAGGAATTAAATGTGGAAAATTTAGAAACAGAAGATGATTTAGATCGATTTCAACAAATCGAATTATTTCCTGAGCATAAAGTTCTTGGTAAAAAATATCGTGCTGAGCTCCCTAATGTTTTAGCCGAATTAAATAAAATAGATTCAGAAACTCTTTTATCACAAATTGATTCTGGAACTGCGAATTTAGGTGGTTATGAAATTACTATGGAAGATGTTTCTATTAGACGTGTTGAAAAAGAGGGTTATGCTGCATCAACATTTGCGGCTGATGACATAGGAGATATTTCTTTAGTTTTAGATATGAGCCTCAGTGACTCTTTAATTTCCAAAGGATTAGCAAGAGAAATTACTCGTAGGATTCAATCAAAACGTAAGGACTTAGATCTTGAATTAGAAGCTACAATATCATTGAATGTCTGGTTATCAGAAGATTCTCCGAAGTTGTCATCTCAAGATTGGGAATATGTTAAGTTCGAAACACGCGCTAGTAATGCCGAGTTATTTTATTCAGAATCAAATAATGCATCGGATAATTTTGAAGTTGAAGGTAAAGAAATTTCATTCACATTAAAATTAAATAATTAGAAATTTCATTCTTTGGCTATTTTGAATTTTGGTTTCTTATTGCTTACTGCAGTAAATTTAGGAGGGGTTTTTTCTTCTTTAAAAGAGGGCACTTCCTTTGATATTTCAAAAGTAGGTGTACTACTTATTTCGGTATTTTGTCCTCCCATGACTTTGACACCTCCAGATCCGCTCCCTAACGCCATAGATCCAATACTTCCTGAAGATTTACCTAACATACTGTCAGTGTCTAGTTCAGTTAATTCCATAGAACTGGTATTTTTGCTCATTTTAGTTTGACTTTGCGGCGTTTTTTGTGTTGATTTTTCTACACCAGCCCCAGTCATTTCCTTTATTGCTTCTGCAGCGGCATCACGCACTACTTTTGATCCATCCCCAGTCATGATGAGTGCACGATCCATTACATCTGGTGGCATTTCCCAAGAAACACCTTTTGAAATCGAAGTTAGAGCCGTTATTGCCGTTGCTCTAATTCTAGAGTCTCCAGAGATAATTTCCTTAATAATTTTTTCTACAAGATCTGTAAATTCTTCATATTTTAATTGATTAACTTCATTCCAGAACTTTTTAACTGCAAAAATATCGCCTTTTTTAATAGGATTAATAAATTTATCTAGATTCGTTTCGTTACTAATTGCTTTGAATTTTTTAACGGCTTTCTTTTTACTCTTCTTAATAATTCGTTTTTTAGGGGGTGCATTTTTACGGATAGATGCTTTTTTGCCAGATAATTCTCTAACTTTAAAAATTCGGCTACTAGGTTTTCCTGAGTTTTTAGGTGTCACACTACGGCCTTTTCTTTTAGCCATAATATCGCTACTACTTTGAATTTCCAATCCTACTGGTGGTGAAAATAAATCAGGATTATTATTGTTAATTATTGGTTCAGCCTTAGGTATTTGAATAGCAGTATCATTTAGGTTAACAACACTACTGAATATATCCTCAAGAAAGTCATCCTTAGACATTGTTGAATTACAGCTATTAAGTTCATTTTCAAGCAATTCTTCTCCAGCTGAGACTACAAATACAAATTTACTAATATTCAAATAATCTGATATAAATTCAGAAATAGACATGAATGAGCCAACAGGAGCTCTTTCAAGACCTTGGATAACAACAACTAGAGGTTTTTTTTGAAGGGTTATTGCAGTTAATTGTTTAAGTGCTGAATCAAATTGGTGTATTAATTCAATCCTGTTCTCACTAGTGAGATGCGTACTGTTTAAGGCAGGTGCGCTTTCATTTATTCGAATAACTAAATCAGTACTTGCTCCACTCGTATCTGATTGAGATTTCAACTCAGTAACTATTTGTTGTATCAATGGTTGTAATAAGTCATTTTCAGAAAGATATCTTCTTGCATTAAAATTTATAATATTTAAACCAGCACTAAAAAGATCATTTGATATATCCGATATTGCCGTTTTTCTTTCACCCAGTGAACCTCCGAATAATGCCACTAATGAGGGTGGATTTGTGCTCCCAACCATCTTTATTATTTTTGTAGTAGCTGTAGTAGACATGAATATTTTTTCCTTAGATGATATTTTTTTCATGATGAAGCTCTCTTTAAAGGTTGTCTACATGGATAAAAAGCGCGGGGGTCGCATAGCCTGGCCAATTGCGCCGGACTTAAGATCCGGTCCTTAGTGGTACGAGGGTTCGAATCCCTCCCCCCGCACCATTATAGATTATTCATTAGAACGTTCAATCTCCATAAAAAGAAGATTGTAAAAATTATGGCAAATACTTGCCAATTATTAATGGCAACTTCTCTCCAACTAATTTTCTTATATTCTAATAATGGACTAATACTAGTAAATAATCCAACAAATAGAATAGAAATACTAGTTAAAATAATGAAAAATGCAATACTAGGTGTATAT
>JAPYSW010000015.1 GCA_029936395.1 Candidatus Poseidoniia archaeon | reverse complement strand
CTTTGTAAAAGGTATTTCATAAACAGTTCTAATTTCCCAATTCTTTTTTCAAGCCCGTACCTCTCTTTTGCAGCCATTACGAAACCGTCAACATCTTTACGACTCATAACTCAACTAAAACTTCCGATTATATATCAATTTCCGAAAATTTGCAGACAATCTTATTTGTAATATTTTTGCAACAATGAATGAAAGTGATGGACGCCAATTTCTCTTTTGGGAGAATATCTGCCTCTATCATAAGAATTTGATTTTACTCCCTTCTGTACAGATTCAACTATTTCTCCATCTTCGAGTTCTACTTTATCCAAATCACCACCCGCTCCTTTTCCCATTAATTCCTCTTTCCAAACATAAGTGAAATATTCTATTTCGGTATATTCAGGAGATTTTGGTTTTACAACATTTATGGACAATCCCCAAGGGTAAAAATTAAACATCATATTTGGGAACAAAAAGAAATAGTATGCAGCTACATTCTTACCGTGATCTTGATGGTTTTCGGGTAAATCGAAAGTGTTCTCACCATCTTTACCAATACCAATTTGTAAAATTGTATTTTCAATACCCTGCGTAAAATAGTCTTCGTACTCTAATTCTTTATTCAAATCTTTGTGGACAAATGGTATGTGAAAACCTTCCAAATAATTATCACAATAAAGAGCCCAATTTGCACTAACTTTGTATGTTCTAGATAATTCAGGTTTGTATTTGAATTCATTAATTGGTAACCAATCTAATCTTTCAGCCATTGGTCCAATAAGTTCTGAAAGATCACATTTTTTGTCATTGATAATAAATATTAGATTCTTCCAAGATTCCATCTCAATTTCAGGCAAGTTATCATCTTTACTTGGAAAATCAGCTACATCATCAAATTCCGGCATGAATTTCATTTTCCCGTCGATTTCAAACTGCCTACCGTGATATCCACAAACCAAGGTTTTGGTTTTGCACGAATCATTACATACAATATTTCCTCGATGAGTGCAGACATTAGATAAACATCTAATATTTTCATTATCTTTTGTTAAAAGATAGGATTCATCTATCATTCCTTCCAATAAAATTCCGGGATGAGCACTATTCTTTTCTAATAAGTCAGTATCGCCAATAAACTGCCAACTTCTATCAAATAATTTCTTTAGTTTTCCATATATTTTTGAGCTATGGTAAAATTTTGAAGGGATAGTTTTTGCTTTTCTAATATCCGAATCAATATTAATTTCCATTTTTTCGCCTTCTAGGCCAATTTCTAACGTAAGTTAATAGTTTTGTTTCTGCACAAAGTTCGCCTTCTTTATTGTAACCTTTTACAGTTAGCCATTCTTCGTGTTTATTATTTTCACTAATTCCATTAACATATGAATCTATGTTTTCTTCAGTTAATTCAAAAATTACAGTTAAATCACTCTTCACAGATTTGAGATATTTTATATTTGCTTCTTTCGTAAATACATAGGCATCAATACCTCTTTTACTCAAAATTAGAGGTAATGCCATACCATAATACATGTCCATACCTGAATAGATTGTACCTCCAAACATTATTTTGTCAAATGCACTATTTAGCCATGATCTAGTAATAATCATTTTAGCTTTTAGAAAATCCTCACTAATATTTATAACTTTAATTCGATTTGCAATAGAAGGTGGCCATCTATTCATCATCTTAGCTAATTGTTTTGAATTAAGCTTTCTTTCTTTGTATCTTTTAGAATAATATTTGAATGGATTAAGTATCAACGCCTTCGTCCACCACCGCCGCTCCGGCCACCACCACCGCTCCGACCACTACTTCGGCTTCCTCCACCTCTACTTCGCCTAGTAGAACTTCCATTCCGAGAACTATTTCTACCAATCCCAAATCCTCCGAAACCTCTACGACCAAAACCACCTCGTCCAATATCTGCCGCCGTATTTTTGGCCCAAGTAATAGCAATTCCAATAATAATTACCGGAGCACAAATTAAGCCCATACAACACATAGAAAAGTATCCAAAGAATCCGAGTGGAGCTCCTGGTGTCGGAGCAAAAGCATACCCGTGATCAGGATTATCGGGATTATAATCGACATTTACGGTTGAATTGACTGATATAGTCCCATTGGCAGCCTCCTCGTTCCAATAAGTTTTGAATCGTTCGTACAATTCGTCTTCCTTTTCTAAAGTTCCGTCACCATCGGTGTCTAGTTCTTCAATCGAGTAGCTTTCGTATTGATAGAAAACTTCAATAATTTGATAAGATTGATTATCTACATTATAAGTAATAGTTAGGTCTATTTCGTATATAAATTCTTTCCAGCATTCCCAATCATCTTCCCAGCCATCATCATTCTCATCTTCACAGAATTCACCATCAATAAAAGTTTTACTATTTCGTTGGTCATCTATGTATCCTTCCGTTTCAATCCATTCAAAATCCGATGCTCCTGAACTTAATACGGATGCTGAAATAGCAGATGCAATTATAGCAAAAATAATGATAGCTGCACCAATCATTACCCAATTAACTTCACCATCCAGAAAGCCTCCGTCGGTATTATTTTCTTCTTCACCGGGAAGTGCATATTCATCATCAGCTTTAGGTATTGCATAGCTTCCACTTTTAGATCCGGATTCTGTAGGAGTTTTTGATGATGCATATTTATCATTATCATTTCCAGTACGCCACTTGCGGTATTCTTCACTATTTTGTTCAATATCTTCGTCTTCAGCCAAATTTATTCCTCATTCGGTCTAAAAAGGAAGGTTTTTCCGAATCTAACTTTTTTAATTCTTCCCATAGTTTTCTAGTCTTACCATTTGGTTTGGGTACTTTAACATTTATTCTTATATGTTGACTTCCTTTCAAAGTAGGTCTTGTAATATCAGTCATACCTTTTCCTTTCAATCTTAGAATATCTCCCGATTGCGTTCCAGAGGGGATTTTTAGTTTGACATTTCCAGATAAAGTAGGTACTCTCATATCATCACCAATAACGGCTTGGGCTGGTGTAATTTCTAAATCCAAGATAATTTCATTCTCTTGTCTTTGGAATAATTCATGTTTTTTTAAATTGACGATTATGTAAAGATCGCCTTTTTGTCCATTATTTGGTCCAGCACTACCCTGCCCTCGCATGCGAAGTCTAAACCCATGATCTGCACCTGGAGGAATTCGTAATTTTATTTTTTTATTAATGGCCATTATTCCTGAACCTCTACAATTTCTACATGGTTTGTCAATGAGTTTTCCAGAACCCCTACAATCCGAACAATTATCGGTGGTAATGGTCTGCATGAAGCTCCTTTGCTTCATTCTTCTAACTATGCCTTGACCACCACAGGTTCCACATGTTTTTGCAGTGCCGCCATTAGCTGCTCCCGATCCTGAGCATTTTTTACAATTCCCATTTCTAGGAATAACCACTTCTTTTTCGATTCCTTTGTAAGCCTCTTCTAATGTAAGTGTTATATCGTATCTTAAGTCATCACCACGATTATCAGGTCTTCTTTGACCCCCACCAAAAAGTTGTGAAAACACATCACCCACACCACCTCCTCTTCTTTGGCCACCTCCGAAAAGTTGACCAAATAAATCAGAGACATCTCCTCCATGACTGAATTGGTCCCATGAGAATCCTCCACCTCCAAAATCAACACCTTTGTGTCCATATTGGTCATACCTTTCCCGCTTTTCTTTATCTGCTAAAACCTCATAGGCTTCTGAAACTTCTTTGAATTTTTTTTCAGCAATTTCAGGACTTTCCTCACTAGCATCAGGATGATGTTTTCGTGCTAATTTCCGGTAAGCTTTCTTTATAGTTCTTTCATCCGAATCTTTTGGAACATCCAAAATTTCATAATAATCTTTTTTAGCCATCAGCGTCGCTCCTATTTTCCCCTTTTAATAAAACTTTAGAATTGTCGTTTTTCCATTCCTTTGGCACTTATCCATATTGTGGCCATGGCTGCAATAAAGACAATGATTACTGCAGTTAAAGGTTCAGTAACTAGATTAACAGTATTGTTTCCTGCTGTTTTTATTAGTCCAAAATCCTCGGCTAAAACATCCCAATTCATATTTTCAAGACCTTTGAATAGGATTGAATCTAGATAATGGCTAACCGTAATTTGTTGGTAATTTCCTCCAGATACAATCATCTCCCACAGCATCCAATAAATTATTCCTAAGAAGAAGGGTCTATCGAAATATACTGAAATTAATATAAAAATCCCAATATATGCTATAGACTCTATCATTACTATTTTAATAACTAACACCAAAACATCTAATTCTTCTTTAATTCCATAAAATCCCGCATTCATCATTATTATTAGATAATAAATAAGACTTGTAACTGCAAGAAGACTGAACATACAAATTACACCTGCAATATACCTATAGAATATGATTTCTAGAGGGCTTATTGGTGTTGTTCTTAATATTTGGATAGTCTTTCTATTGAATTCTTCATTGATTAGTTCTGAGGCAAACATTATTGCCATTAAGACTCCTATAAATTTGATTACAAAAACGTTCGAGATCTCTATAAAGTTCTCACGTATATTTTCATGTATCGGTAGGCCAACTAGCTCAAAATTGGCATTATCATTATAATAATATATGTTTTCACCATCTATTTTCTGAACTTGGCGTTCATCTTTATCATTTGTATATGCCCATAATCCTAGTAAACCAGGGAGTAATAAGATTAGTATAAGAATCCAAGTTAACTTATTCATTAATAGTCGATAAATACAATCTTTTACAATAGGCATTCCTAAATTCTTCGAACGATTCAATATGTCACTTATTTCCATTGAGCCCCCCCCACTAGTTTAGTATATAGCGAGTCTAGAGAATCATCTTCAGAGTTTATTCTTTTAACTTCGATTTTTTCTTTCTTAATAATTCTTGGCAACTCTAAGTAAAATGTTTCAGCACTATCTGTTTCGATTATTAACTCATCATTTTCTTTATCAATTCTTGTGGCTCTTACCCATGATTCATCTAGCAATCTTTTAGCTAATTTTCTTAGATTCGTATTTTTAATTGGTGTGACGTGTATTTGTCTTGGAATATTATTCATTAAGTTACGTATTTCGTGTCGATTTCCTGAAGCTAGCATTTTTCCATTATTAATTAATATAATTTGATCAGTTAGATTTTCGATATCGTGAAGAATATGGCTAGAGATCATTATGGTTTTTCCCTCATCAGCCCATTGCTTCATTTTCATCATCAATAAGTGTCTTGTAGTTGGGTCAGCACCTTGGAAAGGTTCATCTAGAACAAAAATATCTGGATTGAATACTGCAGCTCTTGCAACTTTAGTTTTTTGACGCATACCTCTAGAATAGGTTCTTATCTTTCTATCCATAGCATCTTCCAATCCTAATTCAGCTAAAGAGACTCTAGCCATTTCATTAGCTTCTTGGAGAGTATAGTTATGCATTTGTAAAAAATAAGCCACGTAGTCAAGACCAGACATATGCTCATAGAAACAATCATATTCCGGTACAAATCCAATTTTGTTTCTCTGTTTCCAATTAGTGAATGGATCATTCCCCATAACACTTACATGACCTATAGAGGGTCTTGATAATCCTAAAACCATTTTCATCATAGTTGATTTTCCAGCTCCATTGGGGCCCAATATACCCGTTAAGCCTGGTTTAATTTCTACGGAAATATTGGAGATGCCTTGCACATTTCCATAATTTTTTGTGACATTTTCAAGAATCACCTCACTCATTTATTTTCCTCCATTTGCGAAATCATCCAATTTACAAATAAACCGCATCCTCCAATAATTAGAGTTAATGCTCCAAATATCTCTAGATTGGCAAGTTCAATACCTTTGAGTACACCTGCAGAAGTGAAGTAGTATTCAGCTCCATAAATCTCAAAACTAACAATATCTAATAGGTGTGCAATCGAAAGTAATAAAACACGATCATCATTAACGAATAAGTGAAAAAGTTCAACAATTATGTTTGTTCCATAAACAAATAGAAAGAATGCTCCTGCAGCCCTGTATTCCCTATTAATTAGAGTTGAAAAGGTTAATCCGATAATTGAATATGAAGCTGAATAGAACAAACCTTGAACTATAATATCAAACATTAACCATTTATGATTTTGGATCCAATCAAATTCTAGACCTGAACTAGACCATTGAGTCATAAATGTTATCATATTAGGTACAACTGTTACAAATATGAGCAGTAAAAAGATAGGTATAAATCGAGCAATAAGGTAGTCTAAGCGGCTAATCGGTCTTGAAAGGTAGAGGTGTAATGATTTATCATTCATGTCATTTGCTATCAAACCTCCACTGGCAATTGCTGCTAATGTGACTAGAAAGAGTCTAACGCCTCCTAATCCCATGTCTCCGTAGTATGCAATTGGTTGACAGTATTTAAATTCAGAACTCATTTCTTCACAGGGATATACATTACCTTCTCCCGCCATTAGTACAAAAAATACGATAGACCATAAATAAATTAGAAAGATAAGAGCTAAATTCCAAACTCCTTTTTTATTTAATTTGAGAAGACTAAAAAACCCTCGTAATCCCATACCAATTACTATTTTGGGTCTGGTAGTTAATTCGGCATCATATATTGCAAATTTTTCACTTACTTGTGCCTTATCCTTCATTCAACAACCTCCAAATAAATATTGTCCATTGTAACTTTACTTCTTTCCATTTCATATAATTGGCATTTATTATCTACTGCAGCATCTATAATTTGTTGAAAAGTCTGATCGCTTACATATGGTACTCGTAATATTCGACCATCGGTTGTCACAGTTATTTCTTTACTCTTTAGTATATCTACAAAACCATCAATGTCTCCTCCAACTCTTACCTGGATAAAGTCACTTTGTCTTTTCATTAACTCTTTTACATTTTCTTTCATTTGCAATTTGCCGTTATTTATGATAATTACATGATCACAAACCATTTCAACATCTTGAAGAATATGTGTGCTGAGTAATACATTGGTATTGCTTATTTCTGTTAAGCCATTTATTGTGTCCAGCATTTCCTGTCTAGCTTTTGGATCAAGTCCAGAAGTAGGTTCATCAAGGAAAATTATATCAGGTCCATGAATTAATCCTTGAGCTAATTTTATTTTTTGTCGCATACCTCCAGAGTATTCTTCAATTTTTCTATATTTTTCTTCGCCCATTTGAAGATGGCCAAGAATTTCATGTGTACGCTGAGTGGCGCTTGAGGTATCCATTCCGCTCACTAATCCCATTTCAATTAAGAATTCAACACCAGACATATGATTAGGTATACAATCATGTTCAGGCATGTATCCTATTTTTCTTCGAATATCTACTGAATGTTTATCTAAGTTTTCACCTAAAACAGTAACCTTTCCTGAATTGGCAGTAATTAATCCTAAGGCAATCTTGACAAATGTACTTTTTCCAGCTCCATTAGGTCCTAAGATTCCTATTTTTCCTTTTGGTATTTCGACAGAGAAATCATCTAATGCGGTTACAGACCCATATTTTTTAATTACATTTTTTGCTTCTATCACGTCGAATCCCTTGCTTAATATTTCAAACCTCTATTTATAAAAGTCTCACAAAATAGTTTTGATTAATTTTATATATGCACCTGTTTCCGACAGGATACCGTAGCAGAGATGTAATCTCGCTTTACTACGGAGGTGAAATCATCGCATCAAACAGGATAAATCAAGCTATCGAGGATGCTCTCGAAACAGACAAAGAACGCAAGTTCGTAGAGACTGTAGAAATTGCAGTTAATCTTCGAGATGTAGACTTACAAAACCCTCAAAAAAGAATTAATGCAGAAGTTTCTCTTCCACATGGTAGAGGCAGACCAGCTAGAGTTGGTGTCTTTGCTCAGGGTGAAATGGCAGTAATTTCTAAGAAAGTAGTAGATACGGTGATTTCACCGGAACAAATTGATGAACTTTCTGAAAATAAAAGAGCCGCTCGTAAGTTAGCCGATAAATTTGATTTTTTTGTAGCCGAAACAGGATTAATGGCTACAATAGGTAAAAGTTTAGGTGTAGTTTTAGGGCCAAGGGGTAAGATGCCGCGTCCAATTCCACCACAAGCTGATATTGAAAGAATTATTAAGAGTCTGACAAATCTGGTTCCCGTTCGCTCTAAAGATCGTCCAACCTTCCATGTACCTATAGGTAATGTTTCGATGTCTAAGGAACAGTTAGCTGAAAATATGGAAACAGTAATGAAACGTATAGAGTCTAATTTGGATAGAGGTACCGACAATATAGCTTCAGTATGGGTCAAAACTACAATGGGTAAGGCGGTGAGATTAGGATGAAACCAGAAGCCTTTGTAGCTGATTGGAAACGTAAAGAAGTTTCTCAAATTCAAAAATTCATTGAAGGTTCAGATGTGGTTGGTTTAGTTGATGTTTCAGGAATTGGCGCAAAACAAATGTTGTCTATGCGTGCATCATTGAGAGATCTTGGCGTAAAGTTGAGAATGTCTCGTAATCGTCTTTTAAAATTGGCACTTGTAGATGCTTCTAAAAATAAAAAGGGAGTAGAACAAGTATCTGATGTTTTTGGGCACAGTCAGTTTGCACTGTTGGCTTCTACTGAAAATCCTTTCAAAATATTTCAAATGTTATTGGAATCACAAACTCAGGCACCGGCTAAAGGCGGTGAAGTTGCTCCATATAACATTGTAATTGATAAGGGGCCAACACCTTTCCCAGCCGGTCCTATTGTTGGAGATTTCCAAAATGCAGGTTTTCCTGCAGCAATTGAGAAAGGAAAAATTGTTATTAGAAAAAAACATACAGCTGTAGTAGAAGGCGATATTATTAGCCCTGAAGTTGCTTCAGCACTTACAAAACTTGAAATTTATCCGATAACCGTAGGAATGCAATTAGTAGGTGCATTTGATGGACAGACATTCTATCTATCAGATGTATTGAACATTGATATGGATGAGTTCCGTAGCAACGTTCAGTCTGCTACTGCACAAGCATTCAATCTGGCATTCAATACACGGTATTTCACTGGATCAGTTATGCCATCATTGCTGTCCAAGGCACGTACAGATGCTTTGGGTGTTGCAATGTCTACGGCATATCCTTCAGAGTCAACAATCAAGGCTCTACTTGCTAAGGCCCATGGCGCAATGCTTGGTGTCGCAGGTAAGTCTGGAGATGGAGTTGACGATGAGCTGAAAGAAATGCTAGGCAATGCTGCATCTGCAGCAGTAGCTAAAGCACCAGTGGAAAAGAAAGCAGAATCATCTCAGGATGAGGAAGAGGAAGAGGAAGCATCTGAAGAAGATGTGGGCTCAGGACTTGGAGCTTTATTCGGATAATACAACGGAGGCAAAAAAATGGAATACGTCTATACTGCAATGTTACTGCACTCAGCAGGAACAAAAGTTGACGCAAAAAGCGTCGAGAAAGTCTTGAAGGCCGCAGGCATCAAGGCAGAAAAATCAAGAGCAGAAGCTCTTGTAGCTTCTCTAGAAGGAGTCGATATTGAGGAAGCAATGGCTACAGCCGCTGTCGCCGCACCAGTTGCAGGCGCCGTACCAGCTGCAGCAGCATCTTCAGAAGAGGCCCCAGCTGAAGAAGAAGAAAAAGAAGAAGAAGTAAGCGAAGAAGACGCAGTATCCGGACTTGGTGCACTTTTCGGTTGAGGTTGACGTGGGTTTAATCACCCATATTAAGTTCAATGGATTCTGAGCAGGAAACCCAAGCCACTGCAGTCATAGAAGGTGAACAACCTTCCAATGTTAGTGAAAACTCTGCAAAACCCGCCCCTGATTACAATGATTTAACAGTTATTAAGTTAAAGGAATTATTGAAAGAATTAGGTTTACCTTTATCTGGAAAAAAATCTGATCTCATAGAAAGATTACAAGCCTCCAATGAAAAAGTAGATGAAGAAAGCGGTGAAAGTAAAGAAGAAACTAAAGAACCATTAGTCTCAATTGATAAATTAGATGGTCTTTCTAGAACTGAATTAAGAGATTTGCGAAAGGAATATCATAAGCAAGCTGAAGTGCTTAGAGTCAAGCGAGATGAATTGAATTTAAAATCGCAATCCCATGCTTCTGAGCGTAATGATTTGAATCTTAAAGCTAAGGAACATATGGATAAGGTTCATGTTCATAGAGATCTTAGAAATGGACTGAATGTTGAAGTTGGCGAGATAAGAGATGAACGACGTGAAATAACCAATCAGGCGAATACTCTTAAAGATGTTTTTTTGAAGCTCAAGCGTCAAAGATTTTCAGGACTTAATTTACCTCCAGTATCTAAGTTGCGTAAACAAATACAAGAATTAGAGCTTAAGCAAATGACAACTCCTTTGACAACAGATAAGGAAAGAGCTTTAGTTGATGAGATTTCATCTCTCCAAAATAAAATTAAACAGCATGATGAATTAATTGAAACTGATACTGAAGTTTTAGATGCACGAGATACTTTTAGAGAATCTGAGAACAAACGTAGAGAATTGGGTAAAAAGATGCAGAAGTCTAGGCAAGAAGCTCAAGCTGCCCACCATACAATGAAAGATTCACTTAGATTGAATCGTCAAACGCGTAGAAAAGCTGATGCAGCTCAAAAACAGTTTGTTAAGGCTAAGGAAAAAGCAGATGTAGTTCACAATGAATATATTGAATACCTAAGAGGTATGCAAGAAATAGACCGAATGACTGCTTCTCAAGGAAGATCGGGAAGTTCAGCTGACCAAAGAGCTAATGCAGCTAGTGCTGAAGAATTATTTACTAAATTCTTATCAGGTGAAAAGTTATCTACAGAACAGCTAATGATTATTCAGAAAGCCGGAATGCTCTAATCAATTTGGATTAATTATATCAAATAAAGGTTCAACTTGAGGTATATTTTCAGGTACAAAGAAATCTTTCCATAATGGTTTTGACGGATCCATCCTATATATGCTAAAATCAGTTATGCCTTCATTTTTTAACAGTACATCATCAATATGAAAATTTCCAGTATGTTCTCTAGATTTCTTTGATAGTATGATTTTTGCGGCGTCAGCTAAAATTATCGGTTTCCGACAATGAGGAAATGCCTCTTCTCCCATTACAATATTACCTATAGCTGCCGTGGCAATGACTGAATGAGGCCATAATGCATTAGCTGCAACTCCATCATTCTTTAATTCTTCAGAGAGTCCTAGAATGCATTGACTCATTCCAAACTTGGACATAGTATACGCTAGAGTTGGAGCAAACCACTTAGGATTCATGTCTAGTGGTGGTGATAAGCTAAGAATGTGTGGATTATTACTTTTTACTAAATGAGGAATGCACTCTTTTGTAAGTAAAAATGTACCTCTAACATTTACTGAAAACATCAAGTCAAAACGCTTCATTTCAGTGTATATTGTTGGTGTAAGTGAGATAGCACTTGCATTATTGATAACAATGTCAATTCCACCAAATTCTTCTACTGTTTTTTTAACGGCATTTTTAATTTGGTCTTCATGCCGGATATCAGTTATGATTGGTAATGCCTTACCTCCGCACAGTTCTATTTCTTCAGCGGCGGTAAAAATAGTTCCTGGGAGTCTTGGGTGTGGTTCTGCAGTTTTAGCTAAAATAGCAACACTTGCACCTTCTTTTGCTAATTCTTTAGCAATTGAAAGTCCAATTCCTCTACTACCACCTGAGATAATAACACGTTTTCCTTTAAAATTTCCATTTTCATTCATATTCCTAAACTTCCATTTTATGCCTTCAAAAAAGAATTAATAAAAGTATTGTATTCTTTGACAGTACTCTAATCTATTTAACTGCCTTGTATTTAACAGGACAATGTCACAAATGTTGTGGAATCCTTCCGATGAAAGAAAGAATTCGGCATTAATTACAGATTTTATGAATAAGTTACCAATAGATTTTGAATCATATTTTGATTTACATAAGTGGTCTGTGGCTAATTTAGAAACTTTTTGGTCTGAATTCTGGGAATATTCAGGCATTATATATTCTAAAAAATATGATTCAGTATTGTCTAATCCAGTAATGCCAGGTGCTAAATGGTTTCTTGGCTCAGAATTAAATTATGCTCAAAATTTGTTGTCAGGTAACCCCGACCAAGTAGCCATAATAAGTACTGGAGAGAATAGGCAAGATCAAAATTTCACATTTAAAGATCTTAACGTTGCAGTTTCTAAAGCTCAAATGGGTTTAGAGAACTTAGGCGTCCAGAAAGGTAGTAGAGTTGCAGCATTTGTTCCTAATTGTGTAGAGTCAATTGTTTTGATGTTGGCAACATCAGCATGTGGAGCTATTTGGACTTCTTGTTCTCCAGATTTTGGTTCACAGGGTGCCATTGATCGATTTGGACAAGTCGAACCTTCAATATTAATAGTATCAAATGGATATAGTTACAATGGTAAGATATTTCCATTAGATGAAAAAATTAATGGAGTTATTAACAATATAGATAGTATTCAAAATATTATATGTATTGATTTTGTAGATGTTAATTGTACTTTGAATCATGAATCCGTTATTTCCTATAATGAGTTATTATTAAATAATTCATTAACTCCTAATTTTGTTCAGGTACCTTTTGATCACCCTCTATACATAATGTATTCATCTGGAACAACTGGCCCTCCAAAATCAATTGTTCATGGAGTAGGAGGTACACTTATTCAGCATTTGAAAGAGCACCAATTACAGTGTGACATCCAGGCTGGAAAAGATAGACTTTTTTGGTTCACTACCTGTGGATGGATGATGTGGAATTGGTTGGTCTCAGCATTAGCTTCTGGGGCTACAATTGTATTATACGATGGAAGTCCTAGTTATCCTACTTTAGGCCATTTATGGGATATGGCTGAAAGAACTAAAATAACACATTTTGGCACTAGTCCGAAATTTCTTTCGGCTTGTAGTAACATCGGATTGGTTCCTAAGGATATTTCAGATTTATCGAATTTAAAATCAGTATTATCAACGGGAGCTCCTTTAGTTCCAGAACAATATGATTGGGTTTATGATAATATAAAATCAGACATACAATTGTCTTCAATTTCAGGAGGTACTGATATTATTGGATGCTTCTTGGCCGGTTCACCAATTTTACCAGTATATAGAGGAGAGATCCAATGTGTGCAGTTAGGTATGGATGTTCAATCTTGGAACGATGCTGGAGAATCAATAATTGGAGAGAGTGGTGAATTAGTTTGTGTAAAACCATTCCCTTCAATGCCTGTAAAATTCTGGAATGATAACAATGACAAAAAATATCATTCAGCTTATTTTGAAGACTTTGATAATGTTTGGACTCATGGAGATTACGTAAAAATTACTGAGAGTGGCGGGGCAATAATATCTGGGCGCAGTGACACTACTCTAAATCCTGGAGGAGTGCGCATTGGAACTGCAGAAATATATCGCTCAGTTGAGAATATACCTGAAATAAGTGATGCAATTGTTGTTGGAAGGCCTAATGCAGATGATGTAGAGATAGTATTGTTTATTAAATTGAATGAGGGTATTCGGCTAGATTCAAAGTTGAGTGATCAGATTAAAACATTAATTCGTTTAAAAAATACACCTAGACATGTTCCAAAGTATATTTTTGAAGTTAGAGATATACCTTATACAATTAGTGGTAAAAAAGTAGAAAAGGCAATTTTATCAGCTATTCTTGGGGAAAAAATTAAAAATAAGGATGCTTTAGCGAATCCTGAATCATTAAAAGAATATTCCAATCTTCAGTTCTGAAAGTTTTTAGAACGCCCTCCCTCTACAAGATTATGAAGGCTTATTTTGTAGCTTTACTTCTTCTGAGTACAATCGGGATAAGTTTTGTAGATACAAGTAGTAGTATCGAAATTTCAGAATTAAGTAATCCAGAATCAGAAATGAATAATTCGGACTGCGGTTCTTCTACATTTTCTAATAATGTTAAATCTTCATTTCGCAGAGAATCTAATTTACAAGAATATAATTCTTCTCAGATTTATTTAGCTAAAGAATGGGTGGTTGTTCTTAGTAATCCTTATTGTAACTATTCAATTACCAATGTTTTTGATGTGAAAAAGATAGTGGATTATAGTGAATTTAGTATTTTGAGTGGAACTTGGATAGTTGAGTTTCAAACAGGTTATTTAGCAAAAACATATCTGCAGGATTACAAATCTACGGGTTACATCTGGTTATTTTATCCAATAGTTGAGAAGCAATTTAGTAATCGATACGAACCGAATGATTTCTATTATGAATCTGGAGATCAATGGCATCTTGATAATAATGGCCAGAATAATGGTACTCAGGGTGTTGATATTAACATCCAAAATGCATGGAATGAAGTTACAGGAAATGGGATTGTCATTGGAGTTGTTGATGATGGTGTTGATTACAACCATCCAGATTTATCACCCAATTTCCTATCTTCAGACAGTTATGATTATTGTGACGATGATAATGATGTCATGCCTTCAGATTCGGATGGCGATGGTGAAGTTGATTGGCACGGGACTGCAGTATCTGGAATTGCTGCCGGAAAAGGTGATAATGATATTGGAATTGCTGGCGTTGCATATAATTCAAGTATTGTAGGTATTAGATTAGTTGGAGGCGATTGTGCAAGGACTGACAACTTAGAGGCTAACTCTCTAAGCCACCGCCTAGATTTGGTAGATATTTATGTCAATAGTTGGGGGCCTATTGATGATGGAACTGTTTTGGGAAGAATGAGTACTCTAACGTTAGCAGCTATTGAAGCCGGCATATCACAGGGAAGAGAAAATCGTGGTGCAATTTATGTTTGGGCAAATGGTAATGGTTTAGCCAATAGAGATAATTCAAACAAGGATGCTTATGCAAATAGTAGATATACTATTGCGGTTGGTGCGATTGATTGGAAAGGTCAACAGACTACGTATTCAGAGCCAGGTTCGAATTTACTTGTTTCTGCACCTTCAAATGGTCATGATTTAAATAATCAATCTGGTGTATTCACTACAGATATATCTGGAAGTGAAGGGAATAACACTACAGATTATACCTTAAGTATGGAAGGGACTTCATCAGCAGCTCCTATGGTTTCAGGCGTCATAGCTCTTATGCTAGAGGCCAATTCAAACTTAACATGGAGAGATATACAACATATTTTAGTTCAGACCTCGAGAAAGATAGATCCTGAACATATAGGTTGGTTTCTAACTGAGTCAGGTAATTGGTACAATCATGCTTATGGTTATGGTTTAGTTGATGCAACAGCTTCAGTTAATCTTGCCAAAACTTGGACAACCGTTGGAAATGAGATTAGTATTACTACGGGTAAAATTGAAATTAATCTCACCAACAGTAATAGTGCCGATGGATATATATTAGATAACAATAATGAAGGTATAACTTCAAATATTTTAGTAGATCAAGGCATAAATATTGAATCAGTGGAAATTTTAGTTAATATTACACATGGTACTCGTGGAGACTTAAATTTATTTCTGGAATCTCCAAATGGTATTGTTTCAGAATTAGTTAGAGAAAATAATCAGGACCTTGGTGACCACTATCATGATTGGGTTTTTACTTCAGTAGCTCATTGGGGCGAAAATACATTTGGAGAATGGAAACTTAAAGTCAATGATACTATTGATGAAGGGGCTTCCGATCGGTATTTTCATAATTGGAGTATGACTATATATGGAACCGTAGAACCAGATGATGATGGCGACGGATTACCAAATTATGTAGATTATGTATTAGGTACTGGCATCAATAATCCTGATTTTGATGCTGATGGATTATTAGACGGTGAAGAATTTTATGGTTGGAGTGATCGTAACGGCCACACTCATAAAACCAATCCTAAATCTTGGGATAGTGATAATGATGGTTTAAGAGATATGTATGAAGGTTTCAATGGAACTTATGTTACAAATCCTAATAATAATGATACAGATGGAGATAATATTCTTGATGGGGATGAAGTAAATGAATATGGAACAAATCCAACCTCAACCGATACTGACGGAGACGGACTTGGAGATTTTCAGGAGATATTTGCTTTTGATTTAGGTTCAAAGTATAGTGATCCTACCAAAGTAGATAGTGATAATGACACTATGCCAGATCCTTATGAGTTAGCTCACGGTTTTGATCCCATGCAACAGATTGATGGTTCTCAAGATTCAGATGAGGATGGTTTTGATTTTGATAATTCAGGATTGCCACTTTCAGAAAATGAACGTTTCACTAATGCTATGGAATATTTAGCTGGAACTGACCCCCACAATCCGGATTCAGATGGAGATGGAATGTTTGACGGCTGGGAAGTTAAATATGGTTTAGATCCTCTTGTTGTAGATTCTGATGAGGATTTTGATAATGATAATCTTTCCAATATTCTTGAATATGATAATCGAAAAATAGAAAATAATATTTTTTTATATGATAATTCTTTGATTAAAGGATATTGGAAGTTTGATGGAACTGACTCTACAAGTGCATCAAATATGATCCCTAATTCAGATATTGCTATTGTACTGAATGGAGCTTTAAGAGAATCAGCTAAATTTAAGAAAGGAATTAATTGTGATGGAATAGATGACGCCGTAAGATTTTCTTCACTTAGTAATTCTGATTTTAATGAATATACGGTTCAATCTTGGGTGAAGTTGGATAATTTCACAGGTAATTTTTCTACAATTGTTGGAACTGTCACAAATGGTAAAACTTGGCTTGGAATCAATTCTGAAAATTATTTTGAATTCAAGGTTTATTCAGGAGATAATTTGTATATTAGTTCAATAACTAATGATAGTATTGAAGCTAAATTGGGTGTTTGGTACCATATAGCTGCAACCTATAGTGAATCTCTTGATTTATTTAGATTATTTGTTAATGGAACATTAGTTTCTGATAATGTGCTTCAATCTTCAGATATGATTGAAACTGAGACTGATTACAATTATATGTGTCGAAGTCAAGTTGGAGAATATCTTAATGGAACGATAGATAATATTGCTATTTGGAATCGAGCGTTCACTTCTAATGAGATAAGTTATATTTTTGGAAGTCCTCTAGGATTGGGGAATAATTATCTTTATTTCAGAACAGATGATGGCATTAGATATAGTAATCCAAATGCAAGTGATACTGATAAGGATGGTTTGGCAGATATAGAAGAAGCCTATTATGGATTAGACGGTTATGTGACAGATATAACAAATCCAGATACAGATGGAGATACCCTTACAGATTATGATGAAGTGTATATTTTCAATACTTCTCCAATTAGTAGTGACACAGATGGAGATAATTATACTGATTTTTTCTCATTTAAGATAAATACAACTATTGGACTTCGAGAAAACCAAACTGGTGATGCCTTCCCTTTAGATCCCCTAGAATGGAATGACACCGATGGAGATGGCGTAGGCGACAATTCCGATGTATTTCCCTTCGATTTTAATGATTCGAAGGATAGTGATGGTGACATGATTGGAGATAATACAGAAGATTCTAATGGTAATGGAAAAGTAGACGAGGGAGAAACTGACCCTTACAATAATGATACTGATTTAGATAACGTAATTGATTCATTAGACGCATTTCCTCTAGATTCGAATGAAACAATTGATTCAGATGGCGATGGATATGGTGATAATTCGGATATGTGTCCAGATAATTTCAGAGGTTGGAATGATACTGATCAGGACGGTTATTGTGATCGTTTAGAACCTTTTCCCAACAATCCTAATGAATGGATAGATACCGATGGTGATGGATATGGCGACAATTCCGATGCATTTCCCTTAGATCCTAATAAATCCTTGGATTCTTCAGATACTACGGATGTCAGTCCTCAGGTTAGTGGCAATTTTTTTGACTCTGCAATGTTAATTATTATTGTATTTGGTGCAGCTTATTTTGTTCTAAAATATTTCTTAAAAGGTTAGAAAGTATCTTCGACAATCTTAGATATTTTTCTTAATAAAACATCACCTTCGTCCAACAACTTGTTAAGTTCCTTATTAGTTTCCTCACAAAAATCGATATCTTTTATACTTTTGATATTAATTCGAACATTATATGCTGCAGATATAGCTCCTGCATTTGCCATACAAGCTCCAGATCCAACATCACTAGCCATTCCATCATCCATTATTTTTGAAATATCATAACAAATTTCTAATGCTTCCTTGCAATTTTTAACTGTGGTTAATGGGACTAGGGTTGCAATTTGATATCCTTTTTGCATTTCAATATCTCTAGCCCTTTTTTCTTTGTCAGTATCTTTTGGCATCCTCATGGCTTTAATTACTTGATCAAATGCGCTCGTATCTTCATCAATAGCATTAATTAATTTATCTTTGATATTTTGACCTTTTTGTGCAATATTGGAGAGGGTTGTTTTTTGTTTTTCAAATCCTGATTTACTAATACTGAGATTAGCTACCATAGTACCCAATGCGGCACCTAATGCACCAGATAAAGCAGCAACAGAGCCACCTCCTGGAGCTGCTGAATCTCTTGAGACCTCATCAATAAAATCAAAAGTAATACGGTTTGCTAATTCGCCATTCACTTTGGGCATACCTAACACCTTGTCTTTGGGGTTAAAATCACTCACGTCGTTCAATCCAAGACTTTGAATGGCTATATTCATTAAATCAGGAATAGGTAATCCTGATGACTTATGCATCTTTGAAAGATAGTGCTCAGCAGCTAGTTTCATAGCATCATAAGGGATAAGTCCGACTATTTCCGATCCCGTGACTCGAATTCCTCTTTTCTCAGCTTCTTCACACACAGCATCATAGACTTCGTGAATTGAAGATATTTTGTAATTAGTAAGATTCATACTAATTTGTGCTCGATTGTATTCAGGTATGACCCATCCGAGACCTTTAATATTTGTGAATCTGCCATCTTTATAGACTGGTTTTCCAATCAAATCATCAGGATTCAGCCCTAATGAGGCATATCGTTCTCTTAGATCTTTACCATAATTTTCGGAATAGTATCTTGATAATTTTTCAAAATTAGGGGCAATAAAATCACTATTTCCATCAGGATATTTACCTTTTTCAAAGTAGACTACTTCTCCCTTGTAATAAAATGGATTTATATTTCCTGTACGTTTCCATCTTCCTCTTTCTCGAATTTCATAAGCGATTTCATTAGCATAGGTTCGATCATTTGTATTTAGATTTATGTTATAAGCAATTAAGAATTCTCTAGCTCCAACAGCTGTAGCTCCGGATTTCTCATTAAATTTAGCAGTTCCATAATCTGGCTTCCAATTAGGTTCTTTTATTTTTTCTTTAAAACCCTCATATTCACCAGCCCTGACATTAGCTAGATTAGTTCTTTCCTCATTATTTGCTGCCTTTTCGTAAAGATACACCGGTATTCCAAGTTCATCTCCAATTCTTTTACCAGTCTTTCTTGCAATTTCAATACATTCATCCATAGTTATGTTTGAAACTGGTATGAATGGACAAACATCAGTAGACCCCATTCGGGGATGAGCGCCTTCGTGTTTGCTCATATCTATAATTTCTGAAGCTTTCTTAACTGCTTGAAATGCAGCCTCTGAAATAACTTCAGGAGATCCTATAATAGTTATAACAGTTCGATTAGTATCAGCACCCATATCAACATCAAGTATTTCAATTCCTGAAACTGTTTTAATGGCTTGAGTAATTTCGTTTATTATCGCCTTATCTCTACCTTCTGAAAAATTCGGAACACATTCTACTAATTGATTCACAGGTGTTTACAAATGGGTGATTAATACAGTTATGGATTCAGATAATGGCTTAATCTTTCAATAATAAAATCTTTTTCGATGGTTGCTAAAAAGAATCCAAGTCTTGGCCCTCTTTCCTTTCCAAGAATGATTAGGTACATAATTTTGAAATATTCATTTGCAGGTGTATTGTTATTCTCTTGCAATTCATAGAATGAATCATGAATAGATTTAGGATTCCAATCAATAGAATTCATTTTATTTTTTATCTCATTTATTTTCTTTGCTATACTATTGTCTACATTTAACTCAGGTGGTATTTCTTGAATTTTAAATTTAATATTGTCTGGAGCTTGAGTATTTAGCCAGCCTCTTATACATTCAATTCTAGACTTTAATCTTTTATTTTCATAATCATTCAAATCCTGGATTTCTCCAGTTCTTTTCAAAGCATCAATAATTCCATCATATTCATTTTTTGATTGGACAAGTGTAACTAAATGTCGGTATGGTAATATTTGTGTCTTTTCTCTTATTTTGTTTTCTACTTGACTTAGTTCAAATGCTCTGGCTGAATTTTCCTCTGCATCTTGCTCATAATAATCATTCTCAAGCTTGTCATACTTGTCTACTGAATTTAGTAATCCTAAACCAGGATCAAAATCAATGTGTCTATTTGGTTGGGGTTGCATAATCAACCATCTTATGACTTCAGGTGGTGCCATTCTCAGCATCTCTTCGGCTGAAATTGCTAATCCAGTAGACGAAGCCATTGCGCCATGTCCCTTCAGGTTAATCCATTCATAGACAAGATGATGTGGTTCATTACGGTTTAAAATATCTCGAATTATACGTTTTCCAGTATCAAAACTTCCACCTTTTGTTGCATGATCTTTTCCAAAAGCTTCAAAGGTTACTCCTAGAATTTTCCACTTTGAAGGCCAGTCTAATCTCCAAGGTAATTTTCCTTCACCTTTTGACAGATCATTAGTCACTTCTCTTCCATCTTCGCTTTCAAATGTTACATAAGGCCATTCATAATTAATTAAATTGCCATTACATAAAACTCCATTATCATTTTTAAAGGTCCAAGGAAACCATTTTTTTGGTAATTGTCTTCCTGATACAGTTTCAAGAATTTCTCTTGCAGTACTTATATTTTCCATAATAGACTTAATACAAGAATTAAATTTCCCATCCTTGTAATATTGATAGTTATCGACTACTTCCGGATAAACACCAACATTTTCAAGTGCTTCAAAAAATGGTTTTAGAAAATATTGATCATAACTTCCCTCTCCTTCTGGTGCGGGTATCTCTGCCAACGGCCTTCCAACAAATTCTTCATATTTCTCATTATCTAGAAAAGGGTATACTTTCCGAAGAGGATCAGCATTATCTGCAATGTAAACTAGTTTTGCTTTACCACCCTTATGATTAACCGATCTAACAATAGCATCAGCAGTTAATATTTCTCTCATACTCCCAAGATGTATAGGTCCTGATGGTGTAATTCCTGATGAAATAACATGCTCTTTGCCAGATTCTAATAATTTATCTGCGACTACATCAGCCCAATGCATTAGTTTCTTACCGGTCTTGCTCTTATCAATGCTCTTAGAGGAACACTCTCTAGTTCATCATCAGCTTTCTTATTAATTAAAACCATAGTTAAAACAGGTATTCCATTGTTTTGTTTGATAAAATTTATAGCTTCTTTAGCGGTCGTACCAGTACTCACAACATCATCAACTATAACAATATGTTTATCTTTAAGTCCGGCATAATTAGAGGCATAATTAATTTCAGTACCTTCCCGACTAGGCCTAATCATTCCAAAATCAATACCTAATAAATCTGAAATAATAATTGCTAGAGGAATTCCATTATTTGTTAATCCAGCCACCATGTTCAAATCAAATCCATGTTTTTCCTGTTCTTCTAATATAACATCTGCCATTATTTCTGCAATTGAATTAATTCTAGAACCTGAAACACCGATGGTTCTCCAACCTACTTTTACATCGGGTGGCAATTGTTCGTCAAAATTATCAGTAGCTTGTTTTGCCAATAGCCATTCTATAGTAGCTTGGGAAAGGTGCATTTCTTGACTAATTTCTCGATTAGCATGACCTTTTCCTTTTAATTCTTTGACTTTTCTAGCCATATTTTCTATTGACATATTCTATAATCTTAGTTATTCGTATTTAAGTTTACCTCTAGTTTAGAAGATAAAGATATATCTCAAATCTTAAATACAATCCTCTTGTGACGCAGACTCTATAGTATGGCATTATGGCAAGGAAAGTCCAAACGCAAGCCTACCGGTGGCCGTTTAGCAGCTCATAGAAGTAAGAAGAGATCTGAAATAGGTAGAGAGTTGCAACAAGTTAAAATTGGAGAGTTAACTAAGAAAGTTGCACGTACACGTGGTGGTACCCGTAAAGATAGACTTTTGAAAACAGATATGGCTTCTGTAACAGATCCTAAATCAGGTAAGAATTACAGTTCAAAAATCTTGGCAGTTATTGAGAATACAGCAAATCCTAATTATGTTAGGCAGAACATAATCACCAAAGGTTCAATAATTGGAACTGAAAAAGGTAACGCTAAAGTTACTTCCCGACCTGGACAACATGGAGTTGTTAATGCAGTTCTTATGGCTGATTAATGTCAGAAGATAGGGCAATAGTAATATATCCTGAATATTTTGATTTTAATTTAAACCGTTCACAGGGTCGTAAAGTCCCCGTAAATATTTCAGTTAAGAAACCAAATGTAGAAGAGATTTTTGGAATATTAAAAAACTTAGGTTCCAGTGTCAAAAAGAGTCAGAAGTCACACTCTAGTAATTGGCATTCCGAATTGGGTAGCATCAATCTCTTTTATGAGGGAACTAAAGTTTCCCTGCTTCATAAAATAGGTAAAGAATTAAAAATTATTCGTAAAACCGATTAATTACCAAGGTTCGTTTTTTATCCCAAGTTTATATCCGATTATATTTACACTTCGGTGCAATACTGGAGTGGCAATCAATAGTGTAAAAAGGGGTGCGTAACCATCTATAATCCATGATTTTAACCATTCATAATCAAATAAAAGAGTTAAGAATAAAGCCATTCCAATAAAATCAAACATATCTAATAATGGTGATTTATCACCTCTATTCAATTTCTTTCTTCTTTTAAAAAATGAGGCAGTCATATCACCTAGTAATGCACCAAAAGCCAATAAAATAATAATAATAATTGAGTCTTCACCCCAAAATTCATAATTATTAGTATTTGCTAGTGCATCTATGATTGAATTACCATAGTTAAGTTGTAAATATCCAATAAATATCCCACCCGAAGTACCTCCTATCAAACCACTCCATGTTTTCCCATCTCCAAGAATTCTATTTCCATCGCGGTGTATTTTTCCTTGATCAATAGGAAATCTTCCACCAGTTATTACTGCAAAAGTATTGGAAAGATATGCAGGCATCATAATCCATAAAACAATAAAGAAGACTTCTAAGAATGAATGGTCTGTTAGATTCATTAATTTCCTTCTAATACCTTTTTCAAATCTTCTATAATTCTGACTGGAGTTGGATCAATTGAATTTAATTTTGCTAATTCAATAGAGACTAAATCACCCAAAAGAATCATACTAATAATTCGGGTGAGGGGATGTTTACCTTTAGCATAGATTTCATTAATATCTATGCCCTTTGAATTCCATGCAATATTCTTAGTGGCATCAATTCTATTCTTGATAGTTTTAGATTCATTATTGTCTCTTATCAATATGACTGCTATATTCATTGGAGTATTTGTCCATCCAACTATTTCATTATGATTCATTTCAGGAATCTCATGATTTATTGCTAAAACTTTCGCATTTTCTTCTATTTGACATCTCCATCTGTAACCAACTGGAGTAAGCAATCCGCTCGAATAGATACAAGGTAATTTACCATTAATTTTTTTAGCAATTTGTTGAGCCTTTTCCACATCAAGTTCTAGTTTACAAATTTCATTTATTTGTTCGTTTAAGTTAGGCATTCCTATTTTGTATAGTAGTGGTTTCAAGAGCAGAGGGAGGGCTGCTCTTGGTTGATGGCCTCTCTCAATTTTAGTTATATTCAAATTATTTTTAATTGCTAATTTTTCTAATTTACCCCCTGTAGTAATAATTTCTAATTTACAACCAGTTTCGATAGCACTATTTGCCGCAGACAAGGTTTCAGCAGTATTACCAGAGTAAGAGATGCAAATTACGTGATCATTTTCGTTAACCCATTTAGGTAATCCGTAGTTAGTCCAAGGGATAACTTGTAAATTCCCAATTGTATTAAATAATGCTGAAGCAATAAGTCCACTAATTCCCGAGCCCCCCATTCCTGAAATAATAATTCGCCCCTCTTTATTTTCTAATTCAAAAGTTTTTCCGCTCTGAAACATCTTGATAAAATTTAAGGTGTCTGTTTCTATTTCCATATCTATTGCCAGATTATAATCAGCACTTAATAAGCATAAAGGGTTAATATATTTCATGAGAAGCCTTTTATTACCCAATATGTCTAGGAACTTGTTCTTTAGTGAACACATAGGTGAAAAAGTATGAGTAAAATTGGATTTTCCAAAGCAGATAATCGAAGGGTCATTATGGCATTTGCAGTAGTGGCTATGTTTTTAGCAACTATGGGTGTAAGTAATGTTGAAGCTGCATCACCTGTATCATTTACAACAGATGCAAATACTTTTGATATTATGGAAGGAGGGCAGGTAACTGCTACTTTAACAATATCAAATCAGGATACTAACTTTAAGAAAATGGACTTATTTCTGAAGACAAATTGGCCAGGTGGTACTTCTTGGACTTCAAGATTTACTGATGCTAATTATGATGACTTAGAAAATGATGTAGTGACTTTGACTAAAGGAGGAAGTGCAACTGTTCTTTTCACAGTGTATTGTAATACAAATTGTGATAATGGAGATGTAAATGCAGTTCAGATAACTGGGTATAGTGATCCTAAGTGGTATAATGGAGGGACAAGTAGTGGAAGCGACGATGGTGTAACGGACACCTCTCCAGCTTCAGCATCCTCTAACACAACCATCAGTAAAACAATTACTTATACTGTTCGAACCGGTTATGCCCATAATATTGAGTGTGCAAATGAGCACAATGGTGGTGGTATCGATGTTTATCAAGGAAACACATATAGTTGGCCATACACCTTGACTAACACAGGGTGGAATACTGATAATTATGGATTCACAGCTACAGTTACAAGTGTTTCAGGTGCTGATGTAGGTGGATGGGATATTGAGCCCGGTTTGGTAGATCCTAAAGAGTTAACTGGAGTTGACACTTCATTATCTGGTTCTTCAGAGGCAGATTCTGCAATACAAATAACTCCGGCACTTACAGCAGTTCCTGGAACTTACGAGATTGAGTTGGTTGTTTCTAGTAATTTGGGTGGTACACCAGATAATTGTGTACGATCTGTCGTAGTCCCAGAGCCTGATTTAGAAATAACTGATAAAGATATAGATTTCAGTCATACTTCAGCTTGGATTAGTACCAGAGGAGATTCTCAACTAGTTACAATATATGCCACAGTTAGAAACAATGGTGGTAACATTGATGCCAATGGAATTAATACTAATGCAGTAACAGTTAAATTTTATGTAGATTCAGCACCCGTTGGTACTTCACAAACTATAACTTTAGAACATGGCGATGAAGAGACAATTGAAGTGGCTTGGAATCCAGCTAGATCACACACAGTAGATGAAGTAGGTATAGTAGTTAGTGTCAAAGTTGATCCAGCTAATGATATAGCCGAATTGGATGAGACAAATAATGAAGGTAATCAATTTTTTAAGGTAGTTAGAACTAAATCTAGTACACCTTCTTTCTTTATGGGTTTCTTTGCTTTAATTGGTTCAGTAGCTGTAGCAGTAATGTTATCTTCTTATTATAAAAATAAAGACTCGGAAGAATAAGTTTATTCTAAGTCATTCGATTAAATGAAAAAAGCCTTGACAGGTCCGGATATTGGTCACTTAGTCAAGGGATGGCAATCTTTAATCGGTTCCCGTGTAGATCAATTTGGTAGGCCTGAGTTAAACAAAATAGTTCTTAAGCTACGATCAAGAGAAGAGGGCACTGTAAGACTATTGATTGATTTGTCAGGTTGGGCTTACCTTACTAAGCAAACAATAAGTACAGAATCAAACCAAGGAGTTTTTGTTCAAAAAGTTCGCAAACTTATTAAGAAATCTAGAATTGAGTCAATAGAGCAAATTAATGGAGATAGAATTTTATCTATTTCATTTATCAGAAAGGAACAAAAGGTAAATTTAATTTTTGAAATGTTCCATAAAGGTAACATAATTTTGTGTACAGATAATAAAATATCTGCAGTAATGAGGAAACAGAAATTCAGACATAGATCCCTTGAATCTGGTTTATCTTATCAGTCGCCACCAAGTATTGATCCATTTGTAGTTGATTATGATACTTTCAAAGACAAGCTAGTTAATTCTCAAAGAGGTCTGGGGGCTGCCTTGACAATTGATTGTAATATTGGTGGAGACATTTCGACATTGATATGTAATAATTTGGAAATTGGCAAAGATGTTAGTATTTCAGATGTACCTGTTCAAGAAATATATGATGAACTCAAAAGAATTTTAAATGAAGTCATAGGACCTACTATTTTTCTTGATTCAGAAGGCAATAATTTTACAGTTTCTTCGTTTGATTTAGGTATGAGTTCAAATGAAAGATTTTCGTCTTTTGACGAAGCCGTAGAGAGATATATATCGAGTATTGTAGTAGTCAAGAAAGAAGTTAAGAGTTCAGATGAAGTCCGCATAGACCATCAGAATAAAGCTATTGAAAAATACAATCTGAAATCTAAAGATTTTAGAGAAAAAGGCAATATTGTTTTTTCCAGATTAAATGAAATTAGAGAGATGATTGATTATGAGAATGATGATGATGAAGTAGTAATAAAGATAGATAACAGTAATATTTGGATTGATAAAACAAAGTCACTTGAAGCCAATGCCTCTTCATATTTTGATAAATCTAAGGAAATGGATAGAAAAGCTGAAAGGACAAGAGAAGTTATAGCCTCTAAAGCAGTTTCAAAGCCTAAAAAGAAAATAGTCAAAAACCAGAATATAGAATGGTTCGAGCGTTTCAGATGGTTTATCACTACAGATGGAGAAATTGCGGTAGGAGGTAAGGATGCTAGATCTAATGAGCTGGTTGTTAAGAAGTATCTAAAAAATAATGACCGATATGCTCACGCAGATATTCACGGAGCTCCTAGTGTAGTTGTTAAAAATATTAATGGGATTCAACCATCTGAGCAATCAATGCTAGAAGCTTGTAATTTCAGTTTATCTTACAGTAAAGCGTGGGGTGCTCGAGTATCTGGAGGTCATTCATTTTGGGTAGAAAATGATAAGGTTTCTAAGACACCTAATACAGGAGAATTCCTTGCAAAGGGGGCGTTTGTTATTAGGGGAAAAAGAAATTGGCATCGTAATCTTGAACTGAATGTTGCTATTGGTCTTATTTCATATGATGGTACTTTGAAATTTATGGGTGGACCAATAAGTTCGATTGAGAAGCATTCAGAAAAATATGTAATATTTAGACCCGGTTTTACAGAAAGGAAAATAGTTATTCGTAAACTTTCGGAAGCCTTTAGTGCTGAATCTACAGACATTGAAAAATTGCTGCCGAGCGGTGGCTTTGATTTGGTAAGATCTAAAGGTATTGAATTAAAATTGTAGGTAATATTCACTAGGATGTAAGTTTTCGTTAGTAGAATAGATGGTGCGGGGGGTGGGATTTGAACCCACG
>JAPYSW010000051.1 GCA_029936395.1 Candidatus Poseidoniia archaeon | reverse complement strand
TTCTTTTTTTGATAGTAGCTAAATCATAGGTTAACAAAATGCTTAGTATTATATATGGTCTAAAAACTGGTGTAGTATATGAAGCAATTATACGCACTAATAGCAATGCTCATGATGGCTAGCGTCGCCTTTACAGGCTGCGTTAGTGACGACGGAGATACAACTGATCCAGTCATAGACGACATCGACGATGGAACCGACGATGGAACCAACGATGGAACCAACGGAACCGACGATGGAACCGACGATGGTACAGTTATAATACCCGTAGGAACTGAAAGTACAAGCACATTGGATGATGTGATTGCTGCAGGCGAATTGAAGTGTGGTGTCAAAACATCACAATTCGGTATGGGATACCTTGCCGATGACGGAACTCGTTCCGGACTTGATATCGAATACTGTAGAGCAGTTGCAGCAGCTATTGGTCTTGATCCAGACACCCAAATAACATATGTTTTGGCAACTGGTTCAAACCGTTTTGAGCTTCTATCTTCTGGTGACATAGATGTTCTAATCCGAACCACGACCTGGACAACCAGCCGTGATGCAGATTTGAATGCCGACTTCGCAGGAATTAATTTCTACGATGGTCAAGGTATGCTAGTCAACCTTAACGCTCACCCAGGCGCAACTTCCATAATGGATTTGGATACTGCAACTGTATGTGTTGGTATTGGAACAACTACAGAGGGTAACTTGGCAGACTACTTCCAGGTCAACGACTTGGACTACACAGCTGTGAATTCAGCTGATGCAGATGCTGCAAAAGCATCCTTCACTAACGAAGAATGTTCAGCCTGGACTGGAGACATGTCAGCTATGGTTGCACAAAAGTACGGTATGGAACAAGGTGACGGACAATCCTTCACAATGGCAATCATGTCTGAACTAATGTCTAAGGAACCTCTCGGTGCAGCAACTCGTGATAACGATGCTGACTGGAACGATGTAGTAACTTGGGTATGGTATGGTATGTTGACAGCTGAAGAATTCGGTGTCGACAGTACAAATTTTGCCAGTCAAGATTTGTCTAACCCATCATACAACCGTTTGTTGAACAGCAGTCTTGGACTTGGTACAGAGGCAAACCCTCTATCACCAACTTGGATGCAATCCGTTCTAGCTACCTCTGGTAACTACTATGAAGCATACGACAGATCTTTCTGTGACGGAACTGGTCAAATGGCTAACTGTTTGATTGAGCGCGCAGGAACACAAAACGCACCACATTGGGAAGGCGGACTTCAGTACGCACCTCCAATGAGGTAATGAATTTCTAACTGAACTAACTATTAGTCGTTAGAGAATAAGAGGAAGCCCTGGGTTCATTCCCGGGGCACCTCCACATTATAAAAGGCCAATCACTAGGCCATACAGAGAGTTTAATATTGATAGAAAGAATAGCTTTAATTTTAATTTTAACATTAGTATTACTCCCTTTTTTCCAAAAATACCTAAGCTCTACAGTTTTCTATTATATTTCAAATACCATAAACTATTCTCTTTTCGCTTCAATTTACTATATTTTAGCAGATTCTTTTGTTGAGAATACTTTACTAAATCTTACTCCAAATAGAATTCAAAATCTTAGTATTGGTTTTAATGTCCTTCCTGAGGCAGTTGATCTTGCTTGGGTTCCAACTATTATTCTTTCTTTTGTTATTGCTTTAGGTTTTTTTTTACTCCAAAATGGAAACATTACGCCAAGACGATATGATTTATCAATTCAATTTTTAGCAATATTAGCTTTTCTTCCATTTGTATTATATTTTTGGACTCATATTTTATATCTAAAAGAAAATGATAGTTCTTGGATATTTGATCTTGTTTTTATGGAGGAAATGGCTGGATTTACTCTAAGTAATGAATGGCCCTTTCAAACCGCTCTTCAAGATAGTCGATGGCAATTTTACAGAGTTGGATTATTGAACGCCATACGTGTAGTTATATTGAGTATAATTGGTAGTACCATTGTAGGAGTACTGATTGGTGTTTTTCGCCTTTCACGCAATAGGTTATTGTCTAGTCTTGCAGAATCCTATGTCGAATTTTTCAGAAATATGCCTTTGGTAGTCCAGTTATTTTTCTTGTACACTGTTGTTTTAGGCGCTAACTTACCTACTTTTGAATTTATTCAAGATAATACTTTGTTTGGATGGGTTTATTGGAGTAATAGAGGGATTGTAGGCCCTGGAGCTATTATAGAAAACATGCAATATTTATTAGCTGTGTTTGTAGTTTATCTTGGAGCGCGAACTTACATACGTTTAACTGAAAGGATTTTACCAGAAAATTCAGAGAGATACTCTGTAGATTCTATTGGAAAGATAATAGAAAATATATTGGGTGAAGATCAGAGAAACAAATCTAGAATGGCAGTTGCAGTAGATATCTTCTTTTCAATATCGATTTTGATTGTGCTATATGGACTTTTTAATATTGTCGAATGGAATTATAAGATTTCTTTCATAGAAGGTATATTGGAGAATGATCCTCTTTCTATGTTCAAATTAGGAATAATTTTGTTCACTCTAAGTGCTCTCCTTCGATTTAAATTAGATAATTTGGGGTTGAATAATTTTACGGCCGATGATTCAGTCGAAGGTCAAAGAAATCGTTTGTATTTGTGGAGCATTACGATTCTTTTAATGTTCGTTTTATTCTATTTCGCAATTTTGTTTAAACAACCAAATTTAATAACAGAAAAACCAAATGGCGACCCGCTTGGTTGGGGTTCATGGACTTGGGAAGAAGGAACTGACCAAACGATTTCTTCTGTTTTTCTCAGTTTGTGGATTGGTTTAACTCTCTATACAGCTGCACAAATTGCAGAAATTGTAAGAGGCAGTATTCAATCATTACCAAGAGGGCAAGTTGAAGCTGCAATTTCATTGGGACTGTCTCCGTACCAGCGCCTTAATTTGATAATTCTGCCCCAAGCCCTACGTAGTATGATTCCTTCTATGACTAATCAGTATTTGAATTGTTGGAAGAATTCTAGTCTTGCCTTTGTTGTAGGTTTCAGTGATTTCTATGCTGTATTCACAACTATCGTTAATAATGCAGGTCAAGCCGTTCCAGTATTCATTATGATTCTTGCTACTTATCAGGTAGGTAGTTTGACAATATCAGCTATTATGAATTATATTAATAGTAATGTAACAAAGGTGAAAATTTGAGCTTTAATTTTATTATTATATTGTGGTTTTTATTCGTTATAACTCCGATTTTACTAAAATATTTTAAATCTGATCCAAATAGATATTGGCCAGATGTTAAAACCCTTCTAGATTATGTTTTTAGAAAAGTTCCTAAGATTAACTCTGAAGTAGAGTATTATGCATTCAAACTGGTTTTAGTGTTTGCAATATGTTTACTTTATCTATCTCTTAAATTAGAAGATTCGGTATATTCAGACACATTTATTCCAACATTTATTCAGATATTATGTCTGTTGAATTTCGCATATCTTGCATATCTAATGTCGGATGAATTATTTGATACTTTTTGGAATTCTACAATATCTTTGTTTTCTTTCTTTTTTATTTTCACATTGGCTTCAGGAATAATAAATTTTATTTTAGTTGAAACGGATTGGACTATTATCTGGATGAATCGACGAACTCTAATCGTTGGACCAAATTTTATTTCACAATTTGGTGATGAGATTTGGAGATTTTGGCCTCCGTTCTACCTTCTTATGATACTTTTAGGAGCTGGTTACGGCACTTTAGGAGAAGATAAGAAGAAGTTTCTGATTCCTTATGGTATTTTTGGTATAGTTCTTCTGGCAGTTCTTGGCTATAATGCAGCATATGATTCAGAATCAAAAAGTGGAGCAATAGTTAGTGGTCCCGATTCAACCTGGGGTACGACGTACAAATACCATATTTTTGATGATACTTCAGAATTTCCAGAAGGTTGGGAAGAGAGAACATTTGATGACGGTGTCTGGAAGTCTGGGAAAACTCCTTTTGGGAATAATAATTTGCTAATTGAAGAGACTGGCAAGACGATAAAACAAAGGACAACTTGGGAATCGAATAGTACCGATGGGAGTGGTGCTTATCTCATCTTAAGAAAGAATTTTACAATTGAAGACAAATCAAAGATATTGGGAGCTACTTTGAAATTAGCTTATCCTAATTATCATGCAGCATATTTGAATAACCAAAACATTGAAGATTGTCTTGATGAAAAGAGTGATTGCAATTACAATAATCCAGATTATTGGAATAGAGAATATGACATTGAGTGGGATTTACTAGACGAAGGCCCTAACACACTCGTTTTAGTTGGTCAAGATGATTTATCAGAAGGTCATGACAATATGACTTGGTTAGATGCGGAACTCCGATTGAAGATTAGTAATCAGGGTTTTGATGCAACCAAAGCACTTCTTTACATGACTGGAGCCTTTATTTTTGGCTTATTATCCTTCTTTTTTGTTCATTATTATTGCAAAGACTCTGAAGAATATATAATAAATTACATACAGTCTATTTTGATCAATTTGGCAATTATAAGTTTTTTAGTCATGATTTTCATTTTAGATCCGCCTGGTGAATATGAGGATGATTATTTTTGGAATGCTGAAGATTTATTAGGGACTGGAGTTAAGCCAGCAGCTTGGGGAGGGCTTGTCCTTAATCTTATTTTTGCTACTGCAGCTTTGGTTGTCGGATTCGGTATAGGCATAGCTCTAGCCTTCGGTAGACGTAGTAATTTACCTGTTTTATGGATGCCGAGTGTAGGAGTAATAGAACTAATTCGTTCAGGCCCTCTTGTAGCTTGGTTATTCTTTGCACAAATTTTAGTTCCAGATTTATTAAATCCCGTTTGGGAAGCAGATATTGCCTCTCGAGTTATTCTTGTTTTATCTTTATTCTTTGGTAGTTATCTTGCAGAAGTTCTTAGAGGCGGTCTGCAAGCAGTACCGCATGGGCAATACGAAGCAGCTACAGCACTTGGTTTGAGCCCTATTCAAATAAAATTACAGATAGAATTGCCTCAAGCAATACGAACTACTTTACCAG
>JAPYSW010000050.1 GCA_029936395.1 Candidatus Poseidoniia archaeon | reverse complement strand
ATGGCGCGGGGAGGGGGATTTGAACCCCCGTGGGATTATCTCCCATTGGATTAGCAATCCAACGCAATGGCCAGACTATGCGACCCCCGCTAGTTCGTCTCGACCAACCGGCCATATAAGGCAATTACGCTCAAACGCTAACCATTAATGTGCCAAGTTAAGTGCAGTCATTAATGCCTTCGAAGGAAATTGATTGGGATAACGTCGATGATATCGAATGGGGCGTGGATGACGAACTCGATTGGGATGATATAGATGACGAAGAAGATATTTTGATTGAACTTAGAAACGATCCCCAACCAAGTTTTTTTGTTAGGAAATTTGCAGTTGTATGGTGGAGAAATGGATTCTATAAATCTGGTAAAGTAGATGGGCGGGTACGCGTAACTCCTACTAAATTTATATTTTTAGATAGCGAAGGAAAGGTTCGCCTAAGTATAATGAATACTTCTATTGAGTCTTTTGATTTACACCATCATGATGGTGAATTTCCAATATATTATAATGAAATAATAACAAAAGATAATAGTTCTTATCAAATAACAACAGGTGTAGATGAGTCACAATCGGTAAAGAATAATGAAGATATTAAGAAAGCTATTGCGGGCGAGTTAGAATTTTCTAAACCTGAAATCACAGAATTAACGGTCGTAACTACCAATAAGGGTAAAATTGGAGAATTTGGTCAATCACTTGAAAAGACGAATTTCTTTCCGGTTCAAAATTCGATAGATTATCCAGAAATACAAACATCCACTTTAGAAGAAGTTGTAGACTTTGGATTAGATTGGTTGAAAGATAAAGTTGAACCGCCATTTGTGATTGATGATGCAGGAGCATTTATTGAAAGTTTAGAGAATTTCCCAGGAGTTTATTCACGTTATGTTTATGATACCATAGGAATTGAAGGCGTTCTTAAACAAATGAATAATATTGAGGATAGAAAAGCAACATTCAGATGCGTTCTTGGTTTAATGCTAAAAGATGGTTCCAAGCATAAATTCGCAGGAGAGTGCACAGGTCATATAATTGATGAAATGAGAGGTTCAGGAGGGTTTGGGTATGATCCTATTTTTGTTCCAGAAGGTCATGAAAAAACGTTTGCTGAATTATCCCTTGAAGAAAAAAACAGTATAAGTCACCGAGGTCGCGCAATGGAGAAATTAGTCAATTTCTTATCTAATATGGAAATTTGATTATGGAGTATTGTAAAAACTGTCTAACGCCGATTATTTCTGATGTTGAAGATCAGATATATTGTAGTAATCAGTGTTGGATTAGTTCTCGCCAGACTAAGTCAGACGGACGTTGGCCAGCATGGCGTGTTTGGGGGCATATTGTTGGAATTTTTGCCTTATTATTTGTATTGTTAATTGTTGTGACCTCATTTGTTGAGGAATTGGTATATTTTGTAGTAGTATCTACTATATTGTCGGGAATTTTAGTTTTTCTTATATTGAAAAATACACATACTTCTGAAAGTTTTAAAGAATTATTGACTTTCCCTAGAAATCGTGAAGTTTGGCGTTTAATTGGAATTGTAATACTTATTGATGTTTTTCTTGTTAAACCGTTGCATGTTGTTTTTACAACTTACTTTTTTCCAGAGGCAAATGAACAAGAGATAATCGCAGCTCTTGAAGACTTATCTTATAGATTATCTCTTTTGATGGCCTTTTCAGTTTCAATATTAACACCTATATTTGAAGAATTATTGTTTCGAGGTTTTATTCTCGGAGTCTTATTAAAATGTTATGAAGATCGAACATCAATAGTCATATCTGCCTTAATTTTTGCGATGGTACATGAGCCTATCGCTTATGGAATGGCTTTTGGAGGTGGTTTACTTTATGGATGGCTCCGTGTTAAAACAGGTAGCATCATTCCTAGTATGGTAACGCATATAATTTGGAACAGTTTTGTAAGTATAATCGTTCTTTTTTACTAACCACGTTTCATATATAGGATGAATTTTGCGGTTATGTGAAGCATGTCTTAGTATGTGTAGCTTGGCCTTACGCCAACGGTCCTTTGCACTTAGGACATATGGCTGGCTGTTATTTGCCACCCGATATATTCGCACGGTACCATCGTTTGAAAGGAAACAAAGTCCTGATGGTTAGTGGAAGTGATATGCATGGGACTCCGATTACTGTCACAGCTCAGCAAGAAGGGAAAACGCCTGAGCAAGTTGCTATGGAGTATCATAAACTTAATAGTAATTCTATTGAAAAAATGGGTATTTCTTTTGATTTATTCACTCACACACATACGAAAGAACATGCTGAAGTTGCTTTATCAATATTAAAAAAATTAGATGATAATGGATACATTGAACCAAGAATTTCCGAAGAGCCTTATGATCCAATCTCTAAACAATTCTTACCAGATAGGTATGTGGAGGGAACTTGTCCTCATTGTAAGTGTGAATCTGCAAGAGGTGATCAATGTGATGATTGTGGAAAGACTTTAGATTCCAAAGAGTTGATTAATCCACGTTCTAAATTGAATCCAGATGCAAAGATTGAATTCAAGGAGACTGAGCATTTATTTTTCAAATTATCTGAATTTCGAGATACGTTATTAGAGTGGTTATCAGAGGGTAAAGAGCATTGGCGCCCTTCTGTAATTAATTTTACAAGAAATTGGCTCAAAGAAGGATTAATTGATAGGGCTGTAACTAGAGATTTGGAGTGGGGTATCGAGATTCCAAGAGAAGGTTATGAAACCAAAAGAATGTATGTTTGGTTTGAAGCAGTAATGGGATATTATTCAGCTTCAATTCATTGGGCTAAGAATCAAGGTAAACCAGATGAATGGAAAAAATGGTGGGAAAGTGAAGAATCTGAGCACTATTATTTCATGGCTAAGGATAACATACCTTTCCACACAATTATTTGGCCAGCTATGCTTTCAGGTTGCGGATACAAACTTCCACATGATGTTCCTGCAAATGAATATTTATTATTAGATTCTTCACAATTCTCAAAATCAAGAAGACATGCAATTTGGATTCCAGATTATTTAGAGAGATATGATCCCGAATTATTGCGTTTTTATTTGGCAGCAATAATGCCTGAACAAAAGGATGCAAATTTTACATGGGAAGACTATGTAACTCGAATAAATACTGAATTGATTGGAAATTATGGTAATTTATTTTACAGAGTCATGTCATTTGCTAACAAAAATTATCCCGATGGACTCCATTCAGATGCCACTACAATTCCCTCACTTAATGAAAAGATAATAGAAACTCAAAAACGAGTCTCAGAGGCTTTAGAAGCGTGTAAATTCAAAAAAGCATTACAAGCTGTTATGGAATTATCGCAAGCTGGAAACATAGCATTGAATGAAGCTGCACCATGGAAACAATTGAAAGCAGATAGAGATGCTTGTGAAGCAACTTTAGTTACATTTTTGAATTTGTGCCGTAGTTTATCAGTAATGATGGCGCCATTTTTGCCAAAGTCATCCCAGAAAGCTTGGGATTACATGGGCCAAAAAGATAAAATTGAAGATCTTGGATGGAATTCGGCTCTTGAAGTCAAGACGGATTTCAAATTAGAACAACCCTTGCCATTGTTTACTAAGTTAAACATGGACGAAATATTGGAGAAAGAAATGCCCCCAGAGGAAACAAACGAGCTAGCGAACGTCAAACCAGAGATAACTTTTGACGATTTTAAGAAATTGGATATCAGAATAGGAACTGTGGAACAAGTAGAACCTCATCCTAATGCTGATAAACTTTGGCTTTTAGATGTAAATTTTGGAGGCCCTACTAAGAGGATTGTCACTGGTCTTCGAGGCATCTATGAATCGGACGAACTTTTAGGTAAGAAAATTGCAGTTCTGGTTAACTTGGCCCCTGCAAAATTCAGAGGTGAAGATTCTCATGGAATGTTATTGGCAGCAGAGGGAGAAGGCATTGTCAGTCTCCTACAGCCAGATAAAGAAATTAAAGATGGAAGTGAAGTTCATTAGTGGCCAAACCACTAAAACCCACCTCTCGTGCAACTGACTTAGGGCCTGTAGCCTAGCCTGGAAGGGCGTCTGGCTTCTAACCAGAAGATCCAGGGTTCGAATCCCTGCAGGCCCGCCATTCTTTTTAGAATGGCAATTTTGATAATTCTACGTTTCCACCAGTAAGTATAATTCCGATATTTTCCATTCCTTCCAGTGCCTTAAATTTATCACTCAGAACTACAGCCACAGGAGTGGCTGAACTTGGTTCAATGATAATCTTCATTCTTTCCCAAATTAGTTTCATTGCCTTTATTACCTCATCGTCAGTAACGGTGTATATCGCTTCTAGATGATCTTTTAATATATTCCAAGTATTTTCACCTAAGCCGGTAAGAAGTCCATCGCAGATTGTATTAGGGTTTTCTTGAGGGAGCATTCTTCCTTCTTTAAGTGAACGATATGCATCATCAGCTCCTTTCGGTTCAGCCCCATACAATTTGGCATTGGGTAGAAGGTTACGGGTAGTTATGCATGTACCAGACATAAGTCCTCCACCTCCTATTGGAGCAATAATTGCATCTAAATTTCCGACATCTTCAATTAATTCTAATGCCGCCGTTCCTTGTCCAGCGATTACATTAGGATTACTGAATGGATGAATAACCGTTGCTCCCGTTTTTTCAGCAATATCTTCTAAAGTTGTTCTTCTAGCTTCTGACGTAGGCTCACACAACGTAATTTTTGCCTTATATCCTTTTACAGCATTTAGTTTAACTTTCGGAGCATTGTTTGGCATAACAATATAAGAAGGAATTCCTCTCCTCATAGCTGCATAAGCTACAGCCTGGGCATGATTTCCACTACTCTGAGTACAAACACCTTTTACAGCTTCTTCTTCACTTAGGATAGAAATAGCATTCCACCCTCCTCTAAATTTGAACGCCCCTATCTTTTGGAAATTTTCACACTTGAAGAAAAGTTTACGCCCTGCTAAGCGATCTAAAGTTTTGTTGGTCAGTACTGGAGTTCTGTGGACAATTCCCTTTATGCGTTTAGCAGCAGCTCGCACATCATCTATAGAGGCCGAATATTTTCTCATTGGGGTTTGATG
>JAPYSW010000014.1 GCA_029936395.1 Candidatus Poseidoniia archaeon | reverse complement strand
CTGTGTGGATTGGGGAAAATTGTGTTATTGGACCAAATGCATATCTTAGAAAAGGGACTGCTCTTTGTGGAAATAACAAAGTTGGAGCCTCAAGTGAAGTCAAGAATTCAATATTAATGAAAGGTGCAAACGCCCCTCACCATAATTATGTTGGCGATTCAATAATTGGAAAATATAGTAATCTTGGTTCCGGAACAAAAATTGCAAACTTAAGATTAGATAAGAATCCTATAAATATAATACACCAAGGAAAACGAATTGATTCTGGAAGAAGAAAACTTGGGGCTATCATTGGTGATAATGTCAATACGGGAATAAATACTTCCATAAATGCTGGAACCATCTTGGGAAATCATGTTAAAATTGGACCAAATGCCACCGTTTCTGGAACTTATGAATCTCAGAGTACGATTATTTAATGCATATCTTACAAGTAACACCATATTTTCATCCTCATTTCGGAGGGGTCGAATCACACGTTCTTGGACTATCTGAAAATTTAATGAAATTAGGACATGAAGTAGAAGTTGTGACATCTAGATACAGCCGAATGGAGGAAACTGAGAATTTTAATGGAATAAAAATAACAAGATTACCTCAATGGATTAATCTGTATAATACTCCTTTAGTAACAGCTATCCAGGCTTTTGTAAGAAGAAGCCATGCCGATATTGTTCATGTCCATTCCCCACCTCCATTTACTGAAAGATTTGCAGCCAAGGGAGCAAAGGAATCCAATAAACCCCTAGTAGTAACACACCATTGTGATTTAGAATTAAAAGGAATGTTTGGGAACGTAGCTGTAAATTTATACCAAAATATGCTCGGAAGATATCCCTTAGAGGCTGCTGACCGGGTGATTTCAACAACAAACAGTTATGCTACTACCTCCAAAAGTTTATGGGATATTGATGTAGAGGTTGTACCAAATGCAGTTGATATTAATCGCTTCCACCCCACAAATAAAGGTGACTTTATTAGAGAAAAATATGCCAAAAAAGATGAACCTCTTGCACTCTTTGTGGGAAGGTTAGTCCCTCATAAGGGAATTGGTATCTTAATAAGAGCAATAAACTATACTCCGAATGGAAAGCTTTTGATTATTGGAGATGGACCTTACTTATCTTGGCTAAAAAAATTAGTAAATAAACTAAACTTAGAGAACAGAGTTGTTTTTGTAGGACCAATTTCAGATTATTGGCTTCCAGCCTATTATGCAGCTACAGATGTTGTAGTTTTACCTTCAACGTCTAGACTAGAAGCATTTGGCATTGTAGGATTAGAAGGAATGGCTACTGCCAAACCTCTAATTCTTAGTGATATCCCTGGCGTCAGAGAAGTGATATCTCCTGAAGAAGGCTTTATCGTGGAACCATTAGATCCTGAAGCTATAGCTGAAGCTTTAGAAAAAATATGGAGCTATCCTGAAATGGCGAGCCAAATGGGTAAAAGAGGAAGAAAAAGAGTCGAAAAATTATTCTCTTGGGACAAAGTTTCAAAAGATATTGAAAATATATTCTTAGAACTCGTTTCTAAATAACTAATTCAGAATCAATCTCTGTCAATGCTTTTTGATAATATGAATAATCTTTCCCGATTACTTTCATAACTGAAGCTTTACCAAACAAAGCATCAGGACAGTACATGTCACATCCTAGTGCAGACTCAAAAAAAGTATCGGCTTCACTATATTTTTCTAAATCATAGGCACTCCAACCTGCTGCCACCCACGAATTTACATTATTAGGCTTAATAGTAATTGCATGTTTCGATAAAGTTAAAGCTTTCGCATTATCATTCAAATTTTTAAAACATACCACTCTCTTCATGATATCTTTAAAATTAGATTTATCTAAAAGTTCTAAGGCCTTAGAAGGATTAATCTCTACTAATTTAGAACCTAGTACACTTTTAAGAATTTTTGAGCCCTGTGATTTCGAAATTAAATCGTCTATATCGGCATTGATTTCTGAAGAACTTAAAGATTGAATCAATAACCCCTGACCTGTAATTGAATCCGGATCTATTGCTAATCCTTTCTTTACTACTTCTTTGGCATCTTCATACCTGTCGTCACGGATCAACACTTCGGCCATTCTAAAATAAGGTCTACTTGTTGATGAGGCTATATTTATTGCATTATTATATTGCCTTAATCCCTCATGCATTACTCCCGCTTCATGTAAAATCCGACCTTTTTCAATCCAATCTAAATCTCTCATTCTATTTCTTGAAAGGACATCTTGTGCACGGACTGCTTCATCGTAACATTGTAATGATTGTATCTTATTTCCAATATTATTATTTACATCACCCAATCCAATCCAACATGGAACGTGCTGCCCATCAATTGCCAATCCTTGATTAAAAATTGTTCTAGCTTTATCCAAAAGACCAAGTTCGATATAACAACGCCCTAAGGCTTCATAATAATCCGGATCGTCCGAATCCAATTCAATAGAAGTTTCTATAAATTCCAAGCCTTCTTCAGGTTTATTCAATTTAGTTAAGGCACGACCTTTAGCCATCCATGCATAATGAAATGTTGAATCTAATTCAATGGCCCTTTCATGATAAGGTATAGACTCTTCGTATCTATGAAGATGGTCTAATGCATTCCCAATATTATTAACGGCAATTACATACAAATCATCTAACTTTAATGATTTCTTATATATTTCAATACTTCTTTCATACTGACCTTGATTATAATGAACATTAGCTAAATTATTCCAAGCAATCTTATCTGTTGGGTCTAAATCAACTGCTTTTTGATAAAAATCTTTAGACTCATTTAAACGACCTGATAATTGAAGTGTATACCCATAGTTATACCATGCAACTGCATAAGTAGGATCTGAACGCATGGATTCATCATAACAACGAAGTGCTTCGTTCCATCTATCTATATTGAAATTTGCAAATCCTCTATTGTTCCAAGCTGGCGCATTCTTAGGTTCCAATTCAAGTGAACGAGAATAAGATTGTATTGCATCCTCATATCTACTTAAACGCTGTAAAGAATCACCTAACCTCATATGATAACGCGATACCTCTGGTGCTAAATTACATGCTTCTTGGTAATATGTTTTTGCCTTTTCTGGATTATTCTGAGCCATTTCAAACATACCAAGACGATTATGCATTTGTGGATCCTCTGGAACTAACTTCAAAGCTTCTAAAAATTTCTTCTGAGCGTGGCGGGTGTCTCCATTTTCTAAAGACTGCTCACCAGATTCAATAATTTCAATAATATCCAAACTATTCACCTATTATTTTATTAATTCTTTTGATAGCTGCATTTGTATCTTTTTTGAGTTTTACCCATTCAACACCACCATGTTCATTCGGACTTGGTTTCTGCTTCAAAGCCGCCAGATAGCATTCTAATGATTCGCGTGGGCGATCTAATAATTCTAAAACATATCCTTTATTGTGCCACGCCCATGAATAACTTTTTTTGAGTGAAATAGCCCTATCATAACAATCTAAAGATTCTTCTAATCTATTAAGTTGACGAAGAGTTACTCCTCTATTATTCCAAGCACTACGATTTTTGGGATTTAACTCAGTAGATTGTTTGAAAGCCCTTAAGGCTTCATTGAGATCTCCAACACGGAACAGAGCCTTACCTAGATTAAACCAACAAATTGCATATTTGGGATTAGAAGAAAGAGCTCTACGATAACTATCTATTGCCTTATGATTATATCCTAAACGAGTTAAAGCTACTCCTCTATCATTGTAAATAACTTCATTTTCAACTGTTGTACTCTTAATAAGGGCTTCTGAAGCTTCTTTATACTCATCTAATTCATCATGCGAAAGACCTTTGGCCTCAAGTACTTCAGTATCTCTAGGACTTAGAGCTAAAACTTTATCAAATAAATCAAGGGACTCCCTATATTTACCTAAATTATGATTTATCTTGCCCTTCTGATATAAGGCATCTCTATGGTTTGAATCTTTCGACAAAACCTTATCAAAAATAATAATCGCTTCTTCATAGTTCTCTAACTCACGGAGGGATTTTCCTTTAAGTACCAGGGCTTCAATATATTCGCGATTGTCTTCCAATGATTTATCTGAGAAATAAAGCGCTTTTTCTAATTTACCCATGCCAAAATAAGCTAAACCTATATCTTTATACAAAATATATTTTTTAGATACTTTATCTTCTAATTCTAATAAAAGTTCAAGTGATAACTCATAATTTTTAGACTTTAAGTTTATTTTAGCCAACTCATGAACTAAGTTTATACTATTCGGCCTTAATTCCAAAGCCTTCTTAATTGTCTTCTGAGCTTTAGAAAAATCTCTTAATTTTGAATAAGATAATGCATCTTTTTTTAGCTCTAGAACTTGCTTGTCAGTTGAAACAGACACAATGCCCTATGAAACGCCAATAAAAAGAGTTCGAAGTCTAAGAAGTTTATTTAATGCCTAATTATTAACTAATAATGACTGTATCCCTAGATGGCAATTCTTTAACCATCAATAAATTAGTAAACGTTGCTCGAGACAATGAAAATATTGAAGTTACTAAAGAATCTTGGAAAAGAATTGAAGATTGTAGGACTATGCTTCAAAGTAAGATTGAGGCTCATGAAACTATGTATGGAATAACTACAGGTATTGGTGAATTTTCTGAAGTAACATTAACACCTGATCAAACTCAAGAATTCCAAAAGTTTTTAGTCAGAAATCATGCTGCAGGTATCGGAGACCCTATGGATATTGAAATTGTTAGAGGGGCAATGTGTGGTCGTATCAATGTACATACAAAAGGCCATTCGGGTGGCCGGAGAGAGATAACTGAATATCTTAGAGATACATTAAATCATCAAATTACACCTGTGGTTTGCGAGAAAGGCTCGGTTGGAGCATGTGGGGATTTGGCTCCGATGTCTCAAATTGCATTAGCACTAATGGGAGAAGGTGAAATGTTTGTAAATGGGAAAATCATAGATTCTAAAACTGCTTTGGAAAATATTGGTTTAGAGCCTTTAGAACTCCAAGCAAGAGATGGATTATCCCTAATTAACGGAAGTAATGTTCTTACAGCTTTAGCTGCAATTATCCTGTACGATGCTGAAAGATGGATGAAAATGCACGATATTGCTGCAGCCATGACATTAGAAGCTTTGAAAGCTAATATGAAACCATATGATAAGAGAATACATACTCTAAGAGGGTTCAAGGGTTCACAAAAGATAGCTGAAAATTTAAATTTATTAACTGCAGAATCAGAAATATTATTCAGTGGTGAGAAAAAAGTTCAGGATGCCTACTCTATGAGATCAACACCTCAGGTGGCTGGAACACTTAGAGATTCATTAGAATTTGCAAGAAAACAAATAGAAACTGAACTTAATGGTGTTGGAGATAATCCTATCTTTTTGACAAATGAGAAAGAAGTATTGACAGGAGCCAATTTCCAAGGTAGTCCAATTGCCTTACCCATGGAAATGATTGGAACTGGGCTTAGTATGGTTGCAGTTTTATCTGAAAGACGATTAAATAGATTAACAAATCCAGCCTTATCAGTTGGTTTGCCGCCATTCTTAACTGAAAAACCAGGTTTACATTCTGGAATGATGCTTTCACAATACACTGCAGACGCATTGATAGTGGAAACTAAGATACTATCAACACCTGCTGCAAATCAATCAATTCCGGCAGCTGCAGATCAAGAAGATTTTGTTTCTATGGGATTAACTACATGTCAAAAAACAAGACAGATAATGGACAATTGTTTCGGCGTATTGGGTATTGAAATGATGGCTGCCGCTCAAGCATTGGACATACGAGGCGGGGAACTTGGAAGAGGGACCTCAATTGCTCATAGCATTATACGAAAATATGTAGATTATTTAGATGAAGATAGGCCCTTGTATAGAGATCATAATGCTATGGTAAAATTACTGAAATCTAATGAAATTATAACGGCAGTAGAAGAAGGTTTAGGAACTAAACTAAACTAATACTTATTCTGTAAAAGCAATAATTGCTTCTCTTACAATAGAAATTATCAAATCTATTTCTTCAGATGTTATTTCGAAATGAGGTGTAAAACGAAGGGCATTCTTTCCCCCATGAATTACACCAAGGCCTCTCCGTCGGCACCATGGCTCTACTCCATCAAAGCCTACAACTGGAAGAATATCTGGTTTCAGTTCGACACTGCACAATAAACCAGTACCTTGTACTTTGGTAATATATTCAGGAAATTCTTCAGAAAGAATGTTTAATTTTTTTACAAACTCAAAGCCTTTTTTTCTTATATTCTGCCTTAATTGTGGAGTAATATTGTCTAGAACTGCTATCGCAGTTTCTAAAGCTCTTGGATTTGCCGTCATTGTATTTCCATAAATACCAGTCACAAAAATCTCTGAAGCTCGCGCATTCATACCTAATACTGAAAGTGGATATTGCCCTGCATTCATAGCCTTAGACCAAGTTTCCAAATCTGGAACTTCACAATCTTGAAAACCATCATAATCAATAATTGAAAGACACCCCTGCCCTCTAAATCCGGCTTGGATTGAATCTACCAACAACAGAGAACCATGCTCTTTTGTTAACTTTCGAGCTTCATCATAGAATTCTCTAGTAACACATTGTCCAGGATTACCTTCACCTTGAACGGGTTCTATAGCCATTAATTCAATAAAGACCTTATCTTTTTCAGCCTTGGTAAATACATTCCTAAGTGCTTCAATATCATTAGATGGAACTAAGTACAGATTATCTCGATCTCTAAAAGATGCTAAATTTTTATCATAACCTTCTTTACAAGAATGTGATAATTGAGCAGGTCTATCAGTACGTCCATGAAATCCTTGTTCAATTGCAAGTAACTTGATTTCCTTGCCTTCATGTCTCGAACCTGCCGATGTAAGTCTATTTGAATTTACATCAGCTATGCGAAGACTTACTGTAACCGATTCAGAACCACTATTCATACAAATAAAGTGGCTAAATGGACAATTATCTCGAGTATGCCCTAACTCTTTACGTAATCTTTCTACAAAACGTTGTTGAGAAAAAGAAGGTGTCATAACATTGGCCATTACCCAATTTTCAGACATTACATCTATTACTGCCTCAGGACCATGGCCTGTACCCAACATTCCATAGCCACCATTATCATGTAAAACAGCTCCATAAGCTGTAATTATCCAAGGACCCTTACCTGCAATCGCAATATATGGATTTACTGTGGCTGGTGCATAAAAATTAATAAAACCACTTTGGAGATCCTTAACTAACTCATTTTCATTCTTCATCAGTGAAAAAGTGCCCATTTTACGGAGTTTAAGATGATAAGAATGAGCTTCATCGATAGCTTGTGATAATTTTTTATCTAACGAAAGAAAGTTATGAATCTCTGAATCTAAAATACCATTCGTATCGGACTCACCGCAGTTTGCTCTAATATCAAGAAGTTTAGTGAATGACTTGTCTATGCCACTCTTCTTAATTTGTAACTTAGATTTAGAATCTGTAGACATTGCCATAAATTAAGATAAAATATGGATTATTAACGGTATGCTTTAGTTTCTCTTCGGAATTTATAAATCAGCGGCGGTAATTCTTCTATACAAGTTATATCTTTTGATCCAACAAAAATCAATTCGTTCCTTATTTTCATATTTGGTATCAAGTCACAGGATTCACCATATTTCTTTAATTTTTCAGCAAGAATATTGCCTGTCCTATCCCAATCCGTCAATATTATAAATGATTTTGAAGAATATGATTTAACTAATGATTCAACAGTTGAGAGTAATGAATTGCCGTTATTTAATTCTATAATTTTACTAGTACAATCTAACTCTTTCAATGCTCTTTTATCTCTTTTACCCTCAACTAATATAGGGTAATTTGAGAGATTAATAAACTCTAAAATATAGTTAAATTTATCTAACCGTTTTTGTTGATCACTCTGAACCATTATTCTCCATTATCTCTTCTAATTTTGTTAATACAAGGTCTAATGATAAATTGACATTTATAATTTTTTTACGTGATTTATGCCCCGATAAAATAGACACCTCATTAACGGAAAGTTCAAAGATACTAGATATATATTTTTGAAGTTCCAGATTAGCTTTTCCATCAGTAGGGGGAGAAACTAGAGATATCTTAAGACACGTTCGCCAAATATCCATACCCGTTATCCCTATGATTGTTGAATTCGGTTGTACAAAAAAAGAAATATTAGTGCTATTTTCTTTAGAATGTTGTAAGATAGAAGCTAACTCTTCTATTTTAATCATCGAAACACTAATGGACATGGGGTCTTAAGTTAAGGCATCCTCCTCCAGACTAATGATTAAGGTTGAAGGCTTAACCAAATACTATGGCAGTAAGCCTGCCGCTAAAGACATATCATTTGAAGTAGAAAAAGGAGAAATCTTTGGAATATTAGGAACTAATGGTGCCGGAAAATCAACGACAATCAAAATGATGTGCGGCCTGTTAAAGCCAACGAGAGGCATTATTCAAATTGGTGGAATTAACTTGCAAAGAATGCCACTCAAAGCTAAATCTATGATGGGATATCTACCTGAAAATCCATTAATTTATGATAAACTTACTGGAGCTGAAACGTTAGAATTAATCGGAAATTTACGTAAACTATCGAGTGATATGATTAAACAGCGAATAGAATATTATGCTAAATCTTTGGGATTGGAAGAACAAATCTATCATGAAGTCGGTACTTATTCAAAAGGAATGAGACAAAAATTAGCCATTGCAATGACTTTGATACATGATCCTGAAATGATATTGCTGGATGAACCTGCAAGTGGACTTGATCCGAGATACACTAAATTATTGAAGGATTGGATTAAGAATTTATCGGCAAATGGTAAAACTGTCTTACTCTCTACACATATAATAGAAATGGCTGAAACATTATGTGATAGAGTAGCAATTATTGATCAAGGAATGTTAAAGACCATTGGAACTATAAATGAAATACTGACTAGTACTGGTGTAAGTAATCTAGAAGATGCATTCATCAGAATAATTGGATATTAGACGAGAATCTTATTACTTCTTTCGATACAAACTTCTACTATTTTTTGAGACCATAATAATTTCTCTAACTTTCTAGGACTATAATCTCCAGAATAATTCCCAATAATATTGTAATTAAAACCTATCATTTTCACAGAGTTACAATTTAATGATAAAGACATCATTAATGCCCTGTCTCCATCAGTAAAACCTCCCCAACAATTACTAGAAGCTGAAGGATAGGTAGTAGTAATACAATTAGGATTGATATCAGATAAATATTGGAAAACACGCGCAATATTATCTCCATGAGCATGTAAGATTACTTTTGACCCTTTCTTGCGAGCCCACAAAATATCAGGAATATATCCATCCAAATCAGTTACTATAAGTGAAGGCAGTATATCTTGCTCTAAACAAGCTCTCAAAGCCCCATCTGCTACAATTACATTACTACTTGGAATATCAGTACCTTTCTGTAAACCAGCTCCAACTAAAATTAAATCTTTCTTTTCTATACATTTCCGTATTGAAGAAATATTTTGTTTGGTGTCTGAAACTAAACGAGAGGCTACGTCTTCTCTAATCTTTGAAAAATCAAACTGAACGGATATTTCTTCTTGAAACTTCCACCACCAACCTATATCAAAAGTCAAGACTAAAACCCGGCTTCTGACGAATTAAGGATTGGATACCTATCTTCAGAGCGCGTTGCCGTCTTCGTCACAGGGTACTTCTTCACCAGTATCTGGGTCAATATAGTAGAATGAACCGTCTTCATCTTCATAGATTTCGACTTCATATTCTTCATCATCTTCATTGCCGAAGTCGCCAAAATCAGCCCCACCGACTGAACCACCTGATGCTGCTGCACTTAGTAAATTCATAATATTATTCTCAACGGCAGCTGCATCTCTAGCTTCTGCTGATGTTTGAAGGGCATCAATCTTGCGTTTTGTAGTCTCATAAGATTCGCTCATCTCAGTTAGTTTTTCTAACTGTTCATCACGTTCCATTTTCAAGATGTGAGCTAATTGCTCTTCAATTTTTGATAACTCAGAACGAGCATTGACCAATTTAGCTAAGGAACTGTGGAAGCGTTCGGCAACCATTTCGATATCTGGATCTTCTAAATCCAATTGAATCTGCTCTTCTTCCTCTTTTGATGCTTCTTCAGCTGCTTCAAGCTCTTTGAGCTTTTCTGTAGCTGCTATTTCCTGGGCCTTTACCAGAATCTCGTTAAAAGCTGTAATATGTTCTTCCAGCTTTGTTGCCGCTCGGGATGCGTCATAAGCGGAGACTTCCAATAGTTCTTCACGCTCTGACAGACTCTCCATGCGGCGCTCTACACTCTCTAATCTCTGTCGGTCTCTTTCGTTCATTTCTTCATCTCCTGCTATTTCACCTTGCTGCATCTTAAAAGATGTTCCAGCTAGAACTGCTCCTAGCAAGAATAATCCAATAAGAAATACAAAGTTGTAAAGGTACGAATTTTCACCCATTGTGACTGTACGGTCGCCTACTTCTATGTTTGTAGTTTGTACTGTATTACCACCTGAATTATCATACACTGTAGCAGTAACTGCCTTTTCTCCAGTCACTTCATAGGTATGATCTACAGAAAAGGTACTGCCTGTCAAACTAGAGGCATCAATGGTGACTGAATTACCATCACCAAAGTCTACTACCATATGACTGATAATACCATCTGAATCAGTTGGTACTGAAAATGTAAATGTTTGCTCTTGTCCAGCAATTGCATTAGCTACATCCATAGCCATAGATGCTGTTGGAGCTTCATTAGTTATAACTGTAGAAAAAGTATGTGTTCCTTGTATTCCATTACTGTCTGTAACAGTCATTGTTGTAAAGAATGTACCTGCATTTGTGTAAGTATTAGATGCACTACTCCAACCTCCTGCTGCGTCAGTTGTACAAGCAATGTTTGACTCTCCACAATCACCAGTATTATCAGTTAGTAGTGCATTATCAAATGTATTGACTACCATTGTAAATGAACCTGGTACACTAGCTCCATCTACCGTATCTTCAACTGTAAAAGAAACATCACCAGATACGATTGCACTAACTGTGAAAGCTAAGTCACCGCTTGCACCTGCTGCAAGAGTTATTGTTGATGTGTCAAAACTTAATGCATTATCCATTGCAGAAACTACAAAAGTAGCAGTTACACCTGTATTTGCTATTGTAAGAGTTCCAGTTGTACTATCTCCTGCATTATGATTATTTTGTACTAAATTTGTAGAAATTGTAGCGGAACGTGTGTTATCTGATACTGTTTTTGTTACTGAACCTGAAGTATCAGAACTAGAACCTCCTCCATTTACATATGCTGATATTGATGAAGAAGAACCACTGGCTGCGTCACTTGGAACCATGAATGAAGCTGTGGCAATTCCTGATAAACCTCCTCCAAGATTTAAAGTTGTTGAACCTGAACCTGATAACCAAGAAGACTCAAAGAAAACAGAAAACGAATCTGCGCCATTTCCATTATTTGTTACTGTATATGTAACTGTAAAAGCACTGCCTGGGGCTAAAACATTATCAGTACTGCTATCAAATTCTATAGAAACGCCATAAATTTGCTCAGCAGTTGTTGTTGCTGTTTCAGATGCGCTCCCTGAAGTAAATGTAATTGTATCACTATCTCCACTGTCTGCAATTGCACTAACGTTATGAACTACCGTAAGTGTTTCAGAGGCCCCCATAGCTAAAGAGGAAGTAATTCCGGTGCCACCTGCTACATAAAAATCCCAACCATTTGCTGAATTTATTGCGTAAGTAAATGCTTCAGCTGCATTACCTGTATTAGTTATGGTAAAGAAATAGTTTACATTTGCACCAGGAAGTGCTGAACCTGTAGAAGTTCCTATTGTAACTGAAACTCCAGAAACTGAAGCAACGGTTGTTTGACCATCATGAATTCCAGTTTGTGTATCATCATTATCTGCTGTTGCAGTAGCTGACCAACTATCTACAAGGCCTGCTGCAACATATGGTACATCCATAGTAATTGTAAAAGTTTCAGTAGTTCCTTTTGCTACAGTAACCATTTGACTTGAACTGCCAGAAGCTACCCAATCATTATCACTCATTGATGCAACTGTAAAAGTATCCTCGTAGTTACCATTATTAGTTATATCAAAAGAATAAACACCGGAGCCTGGTTGGAAAGAACCATCTACTGGAGCAATCCAAACAAAACTACTAGTTTTAGTTACATCTATAGTCTGACCAAAGCTATCTTCATCAGATTCTATAGTCCAATTATCTACAACACGGAAAGTTATTGAACGTTCTCCACCTTGATCTAAAATAGATGCTTCAGAGATTGTAACTGTACAACTATCTGCGACACACGCACCTCCATCATATGCCAATTCGACACCATCTATTGCATAATAAACTGTAAGAGTATCTCCATCATTTGAGTTAACATCGCTTACAGTAACATTAAAAACAAAATCATCACCATTAAAATGCCTTACAGCACTACCCGTTACTAATGTTGGCGCATCATTTATTGTAACTGAAGAACCAGCCACCGAATCTGCAGATTGTAAATCATTAGAAGCTGAAAAAGTAACTACTTGTTCTACATCAGCCCATCCGATAGTTCCATTATATGAATAATCTACACCATTCTTACAAGCTGCATTTGCATCTCCAGCATCCATAGAAGTTCCGCCATCACCACCAACATCTACACTCACTGTTGGAGTCCCAGTAGTTGCATTATCAAATACACAATAAACTACTGAGAAAGTAATTTCGTCAGCTTCACCTGCAGTTGTTGTTGAAACACTTGGATTTTTCAACCATGGTGTTTCAGTATCGACTGAAAAAGAAGCTGTTCGGTCATCAGCAGCTGAATCATATCCATCAAATGCAGTTATTGTAGCTGTAAGAGCGCCACCAAGACCAGTTTCAAAAACAGCCTCATAAACCGCACCATCTGAGTCGACTCCACCTGGTTGCTTTGTTAAAGGAAAAGAAGCTTCACAAGCATCAGAAACATCACATACTGTAGCACTAACTGTACCTGCATGATCATCTAAATCAGTATAAGTGATTGTCAATGTACGTTCTGATTCGGGCATATCATCGCCTGTAACTACCGCATCATCTGTAAGAACTGGGATTGTATTTACCCTAACGTCAGAATCGACCCATGCGCTACATGCAAGATGACATATGTCCTCACCAGGAATGCTAGCGCGGAAATTATAACTAATTTCATCACTCCCGATGTTTGCAATCAGAGTATTTGCCAAAGGTTGAGATATATCTACGACTGTCCAAGTCCCATTAGGATCACTACCATCCATACAGCCACTACTAAGACATTCCATAGCAACCTCAATACCAACGCCCTCGAAATAAACTACAAATGGGTCCGGGAAAATTGAATCCGGTTCCAAGTAATCAATAGCAAAAATCATAACTTGACTACCATCTACGCGAGGATCATCTGGAGTTATTACGGGATTGTTTAATGTAGCTGCTTCAGCCCCATTTAACATAAATAAAGCCAATACGGCCAATCCTATAGCGGACGCGAATGTAACACGGTTGCTTAACATTTTTTACACCAATTTGCGATTGACTTATGTGCACATTATTCTAGAAAATTTAATCTAGTTAGTACTCACAGCCATTATGTTACCAGAATCGCTCTTTATATAAATTTATTTGTTAGAAAAAACTTAGAACAACAAATAAATAACAGGCTGACTCGAGACGATTAAGTCATGACACATGCACCTGTTTTTGACCTGAGTATTTCAGGTCCTGTAATATGCCTTGCCTGTTCAGGAGATGGGACTAAAATAGCCGTAGGAGATAGAAACGGAAACCTAACTCTTGTAGATAAAGCAGGAAATATTTTGTGGGAAAAGAATATTGATGAAGGAATACATGGACTAGCAATTGTTGGAAATGGAGACAAAGTCATTTGTGGCGGAAAAGATTGTAAACTACGGATGTTTAATTCTCTAGGAAATATTGAATGGGAACAAACTATAGGAAAATCAATTTGGTCTTTATCAGTAGATCCTAATGGGCAATTTATTGCCATTGGAACTGGAGATTCAATTACACTATATACTGAAGGCGGACTAAAAGTTTGGGAATATTCTACAAACAGAGCAATGGTTGGAACTGGCATCTCTAGAAATGGCAGTACGATTGTTGGCTGTGGTGACGAACATTTATACTGTTTAGATATTGAGGGAAATCTAAAATGGAAGAAACAAAGAAGTGATTCACTATGGGATGTTTCTGTAGATAACGATGGAAATCACATTTTTGTCGGAGGTTGGGATGAAAGTATTCATGGATTAGACTCAGCTGGAAATGATTTATGGAATTATAAGACTGGAGGATATGTTCGAGCAGTTCATTCTTTAGAGAATAGAGGTATTATTGCAGGCTCTCATGACAACCACATCTATCACTTATCAGACTCAGGAGAACTATTAGAAAGAATTGAAACTGAAGGAGAAGTTACTTGCGTATGTGTTTCAAAACAGGTTGATTTTATTATAGCTGGAACTTCTTCAAACAAAATATATGGTTTTGAAATCAAAGTAAATACAGAACCAATAAATCGACCACAAGCTGAAATGGAAATTGAAAATACTATAGATCTTTCTTCAGATAATATTAATGAAACTACTGATTCAGAAGAAGAATATGAACCGATGTTTGGTGCAGGCATGTTTGATGAACCAATACCTGACACGACCGGAATATTAGACCGTAATGAAAGCAGTAACTATGAACCTGAAAAGACCACTTATGAACCTGTCGTTTCTAATTCAAATACTTATGATAGTAATTACAGTCAAAGAACATATCCTTCCGAAGGGGGAGAATACAAAGAATTTGCCTCCGAAATTGTAAAAACGGATGTTAAAAATTATCTTAGACTGGGGAATGCAGCTTGGATTGAAAAACGATTAGAACGAGCCGCAGAACACTACAAAAGAGCGACTGAAATTGATCCGGATGAGCCAAGAGCTTGGCACAATCTTGCGATATGTAGTTACCATCTTGCTTTGAAGAGAAATCCTGAAAATATAATAGGAGCTGTTAAAAGTGCATATGCTTATTTAGAAATGGCAAAAGAAAAAGGTGGAAAAGGATATACAGCTCCAGATAAGACAATAACTTATTTTGCAACTCAATTAGATGTACTAGAATAGAAAAAATATTATGTTTCAGTTATTATACTTTTATAATAAGTATATTCTACAAATAAGACCCAATCATTACCATCATCAGTATCTAAAAATGTATTAAGACCTAAATCAGTTATTGAACTTGCTTCATTACAAGTAATAACGGTATCCCATTCTCCTTGACCTTTAGCACTAGTATATCCATTCGTAAATAAATATTGATTTACCTCTGCAACTGAACCTAATGATAAAATTAAATCATTAGGAATAGAATTTAAAACAACGAAATTTAATTCAATATTTCCAGAAGTACTATTTTCGGTTAAATTAACAAGAAAATTTGTTGCAACGGCCAATGAAAAATCGTCTGGAAACATCGTACCAACAACTGGATTATCTGGAGAATCTGAAACTTCATCTTCAGACCATTCAAAATCATAATTTACTGCAGTTATATTATAAGGATAATTATGCATTTGAAGAGTACTAGCACCTTCAGCCGTATAACCTGCAAGTGCAGGTACAACTATAGTCTGTTCTACAAATCCCACAACATAAGTTCGGACTTGAACTAAAACCCAAGTTTCAGAAGTACTTGTCATATTTCCATTATCTCTAACTGTTAAAGTCACGGTATAGTTTCCAACTAAAGTATATTCATGATTTGGACGCATAACATCTCCATAAGAACCATCCCCAAAATCCCATTCAAAAGATAACACATCACCATCAGGATCACTAGAAGCCCCACCATCGAAAAATGCAATACTATTTATCTTAATAGTCTGACCTTGACCACCATAAGTGGCGTCAAGACTAGCAACTGGTTGTTCATTACGATGTAAACTCTTTATTGATGTTTTAGAAGTACCTATTTTACCCTCACCATCTACTACCGTTAAAGTAATTGTATATTCTCCTTCTTCCAAATAGATATGCTTTACTATTTCACCTGAACTTCCGGTATCATCACCGAAGTCCCACAGATATTTTGCACCGCTCGGTTTAGTTCCATAAGCTTGAATCTCAGCCATATCGCCTTCAATAACCTCTAATGGTGCTAAAATTTTAATTCCGCTAAGAGTTTCAGGTGTAGTATCCAAACAGCCCGGCATGAGCATCAAAAATGCAATTATTATCACCTTACGCACGGCATGCCAAATACTGGACGTTTAATAATTACGCCACCTACCGATACCCTTTTTTACCAACCGAGACCGTGGCAACAAGGTAAATTTATGCAAGCAGGACACATGGCCTACGACCGGGCTATCACAGTATTTTCGCCAGATGGGAGATTATTCCAAGTAGAGTATGCTAGGGAAGCCGTAAAGAGAGGAACAACCACTGTTGGAGTTAAATTCAAAGATGGTGTGGTTTTGATAGTAGACAAAAGACTAAGTTCAAAATTGATTGAACCAGAGAGTATTGAAAAAATATTCAAGATTGACGGACATATTGGATGTGCAACATCAGGACTAGTTGCAGATGCAAGAGCATTGGTTGATAGAGCTCGTACTGAATGTCAAGTTAATACGTTCAACTATAGTGAAGACTTAGCTGTAGAATCATTAGTAAAAAAACTTTGTGATTTTAAACAGAGCTATACTCAATATGGTGGAGTTAGGCCCTTTGGTACTGCAATGCTAATTGGTGGAATTGATACTTCAGGACCTCATCTCTATGAAACTGACCCTTCCGGGGCTTTAATGGCCTATAAAGCTGGTGGAATTGGAGCTGGAAGAAATGAAGTTATGGAAGTATTTGAAAAAGAATACAAAGAAAACATGTCTCAAAAACAAGCTATTAATCTTGGTTTGAAAGGACTTGCTGCTGCAAATGAAAATAATTTGAAAGCAGATGTCGTTGAAATCGCCGTAGTTAACGCTAAAGAAGGTTTCCATAATTTAGATGTTAAGACTATAAATGAGGCTGTAAAGAAAATTAAGTAATGGTTTCTCTTGAAGATGCAGTTACTGCCAGATATGAAACTGGTGGAAACCATTTTGAAATCTTAATTGATCCAAAATTAGCTCAAGATTATAGTGAAGGTGAAGATATTGATTGGGAAGATGCGATGGCTGTAGATGGTATCTGGAGTGATAATGCAAAAGGTGAGCGCTCACCTGAAAATTTAGTTAATGACACATTTAAAACAACTGACCTTATAGAAATTTATAAGATTATATTAGACGAAGGAACTATTCAATTAACATCTCAACAAAGAAAAGAGATGGTTGAACAAAAAAGAAAACAGATTATAGCAAATATTGTTGCAAATGGAATGAATCCTCAGACTGGAGGCCCTCATCCACCTCAAAGAATAGAAAATGCCATTGATGAAGCTAAATTTTTAATTGATCCAATGGAATCCATGGAAAAGCAGGTTGAAAAAATTATAAAAGCTATAAAATTCTTGATTCCGATTTCCTTTGAGAAAATACGCGTTGCAGTCAAAATACAAGCTATACATGTTGGGAAATGTTATGGTCAAATTTCAGGATTAGGAACTATTGAAAGTGAAGAATATCAAACCGATGGAAGCTGGATTGGCATGTTAGAAATGTCTGCAGCGTCTTTTGTAAAACTAGAAGATATCTTGGGATCTATTACCAAAGGAACTGCTGAAACTAAAATAATTTAGATTAAAGAAATCTTCATATAGGGGCGAGTTTGGAAAGGGAAGTATTCGAAATAAAAAAGGAAGATTCATAATGAGCGAAGAATCAAGTGTTACATCAAATAGAAAATTAGTATTACCAGGGGACTTAATGGAAACCAAGAGTAAGCCTGGAAAGGGAATATTCAGAAGTGAAGGACGTATACATTCTTCAGTCGTAGGTTATTCAAATGACAAATCGGGATACATCAATGTAAATGCAATAGCTGGAAGATATAGTCCGAAAGTTGGAGATAAAATCATAGCAATTTGTGTTGAAACTGGACCTTCCATATGGCGTATGGATATCGGCGCCTCATTTAATTCTACATTACATCACAGTGAATCTAGTTGGAAAGTTCCTTTCGGAGATACTGCTAGATTCTTAGCTATTGGAGATGCTATTTGGGCCGAAATTTTTATGGTGGATGCTGCAGGTACTCACCAAATTAGTTTAAAGAAAGATGATTGTAGAAAATTGTATTCTGGTACTATAGTTAAGGTAAATCCAACTAATGTAACTAGAGTTATTGGAATGCAAGGTTCGATGATTTCCTTAATTCGAGACAATACAAAGACCAGAATACAGATTGGACAAAATGGTTACGTCTGGATTGATGGTGAAGGTAAAGATATAGCTCTTGCTCAAGAAGCAATTGAAACTATTGACAGAGAAGCGACCTCTGAAGGACTAACAAAGAAAATAGAAAAATTATTGGAGAAATAAAATGGCTGGACAAACTGATATGGAATTGATAAAAAATGGAATCCGAATGGATGGACGAAAACCTGACGAGTTAAGAGAAGTCAAAATTGTCGCCGGAGTATTAGACAATGCAGATGGTTCTTGTTATCTTGAATGGGGGAACAACAAGGTTTATGCCGGTGTTTTTGGACCTATGGAATGTCATCCTAGGCATAAACAGAAAGCAGATCGAGCAATCGTTCAAGCTAGATATACTATGGCGCCTTTTAGTGTAAACGATAGGAAAAGACCAGGTCTTGATCGTCGATCAACTGAAATTTCTTATATTGTTTCACAAGCTTTTGAAAAAGTAGTAATGGTTGAAGACTTCCCAAAGGCATCAATTAGAGTAGATATGCAAGTTGTAGAAGCTCATGCAGGTACAAGGTGTGCAGCATTGACTGCAGCATCTGTAGCATTAGCTGATGCCGGAATACCTATGAGAGATATGATTCCATCTTGTGCGGCAGGAAAAGTAAATGACGTTGTAGTTCTTGATTTAAACAAAGAAGAAGATAATTATGGACAAGCTGATTTACCTTTAGCAATTATACCAAGTACTGGAGAAGTTGTATTATTACAACTTGATGGACACTTAACACCTGATGAATTTGAACAGGCTATGGATTTAGCAACCAGTGGTTGTATGGAGTTATACAAAAAAATGAGACATGCTTTAGAAAACAGCTACGGAGGTAAAGCATGAGTAACGATAGTGTTTCCAATTTAATGAAAGGCCACATGGAATCATTGGCTAAAGAAGGTAAAAGAGCCGATGGACGTGGAATAAATGAATACAGAAAAGTCAAAATTGAAATTGGCATGATTAGTACTGCTGAAGGATCGGCTATGGTTCATCTTGGTAAGACTAAAGTATTATGTGGTATCAAAATGCTTATTGGAACTCCGTATGGAGATTCACCAGGAAGTGGAACTATGACTACCTCAACAGAGTTGGCACCTTTGGCTGATCAATCTTTTGATCCGGGGCCACCACGTGAACAATCTATCGAACTATCCCGAGTGGTTGATAGAGGAATTCGAGAATCAAGAATGATTGACTTTGATGGGCTTTGTATAGAACATGGTGTGAAAGTATGGATGGTTTACATTGATTTACACATCTTAGACAACAACGGAAATTTGTTTGATTGTTGTACTTTGGCTGCCGCTGCAGCCCTTTCAAATGCTACGATTCCAAATATACAACACGGTATTGCCGATAAAGACGTTAAATTACCAATAAACTGCTGGCCAATATCATGTACTTTTGGGAAATTAGGAGATTCAGTAATCTTAGATGCAACTTCTGATGAAGAAAGTGTAATGTCTGCAAGATTTACGGTAGCTCATGATGAAAACGGAAACTTACGAGCAGCACAAAAAGGAATGAACGGTTCTTTTACCGATGCCGAAATAAGAGAAGCTGTGAAAACAGCCAGAGCCAGCGATAATGTTTTACGTGAGGCTCTAAAAGGTATTCAAGAATGAGTAAAGGGACAAAAAAAGTTGGAAGTACGGGTAGATTTGGACCACGATATGGAGTGTCGGTCCGTAGAAGAATAGGAGCTGTCGAAAAAAAGCAGCGCCAAAAATATGATTGTCCATCGTGTTCTAAAATAAATGTAAAGCGCATATCTACGGGAATATTCAAATGTAACAGTTGTGATTATCAATTTGCTAGTGGAGCTTATTACCCATCTAAGGAGGACTGAAAATGGTAAACTACAAATGTGCTTCATGTGGTACAAAACTAGATATGGACTTAGAAGTTTTAGGTCTTACATGTCGAGTTTGTGGAGAAAAGATCTTTTACAAAATTAGACCATCTACTAAGAAAACAGTTATTTCTGATTAATGAAAGCTCAAGTGAGCCTCAAAACAGGAAATAATACCAAAGCTATTGCGAAAGCTTTGACAGATGAAGCAAAAGTTGGTCTTCCTAGAGTTAAAGTTAATGTCTTTCCAGCTGGTGAAAAATTAAAAATTGAATTAGTTGCTGAAGATTTTACTAGTTTACGAGCTGCCCTTAATTCTTTTTTAGGATGGGCCTATTGTGCAGAAGGAGTTATAAAAAATGAGTGAAATTAAACCTGAAAATGTGCAAGAACAAGTAAATATGTTCAGGCAAATGCAACAACAAATACAGAATTTATCTCAACAAGTTTCACAAATGGATATGACTCTTGGTGAAACTGAACGAACTTTGGAAGAAATAAAGAATGTTGGAAAAAATACTACACTCTACAGAGCGATTGGTTCTGTAATGAAAAAAATAGATGATAACTCTACATTAGTTAATGATTTAAGTGACGAAAAGGAACGAATGGAAATTCGTAATAACAGTCTCAAGAACCAAATTGAAAAAATGAATGTTGAACTTGCTGAAATGCAAACTAAATTAGAACCCGTTTTACAAAATATTCAGGAAAACAATGACAAAACTTCTAAATGATAAAATTAAAACTAATTTAAAAGAAAAATTATTACTTTTAGTTCATCATCATGCTGATGTTGATGCAATCTCATCAGCCATAGCTCTCCATTCAGTTCTTGAAAATTCAACTATTTGCGCTTCGGATGGAATTAGTTCTCATGGACAAAAAATAGCAAACGTAGCTAACTGTAAAATTATGGAAACGCCTCCTGAAAAATGGGATGGAACTGTAATTGCTCTAGATAGTCCAAACCCTGAACATTGTGGACCTCTTCCAGATACAAATAACATTGTAGTAATTGATCATCACACGAGAATTGGTAAATGGCCTGAAGGAACGGACATAATCCATTTACCTCAAAAAACAAGTACTGCCGAAATTGTTTTTGAAATTATTGAGGAATTAGAATTAAAACTTACAACCGAATATGCAACTATCCTAATGTGTGGAATCTACACCGATACTGGCCAATTTAGACATGCAAATAGAGAAACTTTCAACATTGCAAGTAAATTGTGTGATGCTGGTGCAGATCCTCAGAATGTAATTAATATTTTAGACAGTGAAAGACCTCTAATTCAAAAAACTACATTCCTAAAAGCTGCACAAAGAATGAAGTGGAGGCAGGAAGGAAAATGGATAATTGCTAACAGTGTTGTTAATTCATTTGAATCTGGGTCTGCACGACTAATGATTGTACTAGGTGCAGATATTGCATTAGTAGCTTCTGAGAATAAAAAAGGTGAAATGAGATTATCTACTAGAGCCTCCAATCGAATAGTTTCCAAAGGATTTAATTTAACAACTATTTTAGAATACATTACTGAAATTAACGGGGGTTCTTCAGGAGGGCATCCTGGTGCTGCAGGATATAATGGAAGAGGCGATTCAGAAGCTATTACTGAAATTGCTAAACAAAAATGTATCTTGGCAATAAAGCAACTAACTTAAACTTAGAACTCCATAGACTTTTGTGAGATATAGAGCCATATTCCGAATTTATGGATTAATAATGGCAAATATGCTTCTAATTATGGGAGGGCAATTAGCATATCTCTACATTGTTGGCCCAATCTCCATGGATGATGGAAGACCAATGACTCTTCCTGAAATACCATTTTTAGGGCTCTTGATAATCATTCTGATAACTGCTGGAGGGCTGACCACTGCAGCAATATTACAAAGAAAACCAGCTCCAATAAGATATGTTTCAGTGAATAATAAGCCCTATACTAGACAAGTAGAAAGAAACGAAAACTCTTCTGAAAATCAACAATACCGTCCAACTTATCCTGGGCAATACAGTGCAAAAACAGGGAATTTACACTATAAAAAATCTGAAGAGAAAGAAGATTTAAATTGGAAAGAAGGAGAAATTCAACTTGAAAAAACAATAACAAAGAAACTTGGATCATTTGAAAAGCAAGAATTGCAATTACCTAATTCAGGAATACTATTCTTTGGATTCTTATTGTCTTTAGCATTAGGAATTGCAGTATTGGGTGAAAGAGGGCCATTCCTCTATCTTTTTCCAATCGCATTCTTAGTAGCCTTTTCCTTTCCAGGCCTAATATGGGTTAGTTACATCTATTCAAGAACAATAACCTCTCCGGAACCACAAAGACTAGTGTTGATCGCCTTAGCATGGGGCATGTTTTCAACATTACCGGCTAGTCTTCTGAATGATTTGGGGGCACGCATTGTTAATGTTGATCAAAATGCCTTATTTGGAAACGGTGAATTTGGAACTCCAGAACTTGTTTTGGTTTCAGTAATTGCACCGTTTGTAGAAGAACTTCTAAAACCTATTGGATTGATATTTGTAATTAAACGATTAAGAACTCCATACGAAGGTGTCCTATATGGCGTAGCTTGTGGAATGGGATTTGCTATTATTGAAAATATGCTGTATGAATTATTCATATTGATATGGTATGGATCGGATGCATGGACATTGAATGCTTTTGTCAGAGGGATTGGTTCGACAGTTTTGCATGCCGTTGGTCCGGCTGCAATAGGTTATGCTGTAGCATTTTCAAATCAGATGCAAAAACCAATGCGTAATTACTTGATTTTAGCATACCTGTTTGGCTTCACAATGCATGCACTATGGAATGGATTCGCAACTATGCCACTAATGTTAGAAGGACAATTCTGGGAATACACTTCTTATGTTTTGATTGTAATTATGATTGCGTTATGTCTAGCATTTATCATTAAAGCTTTAGAATATGGGAAAGAATATGCTAATTTAGAATTAAAAGCCAACGATTTTGGTGATTTAGAAGAAGAAGCAACAAATAGTGGTCACTAAATGCGAGAAATACCGTCCTTAGCTCAGCCTGGTCAGAGCGGTCGGCTGTAGGGGTCTTACCCTCTTTAACCCGTTAGTACGGGAGGCCGCAGTTACCGACAGGTCCCCGGTTCGAATCTGGGAGGACGGACCATTCTTCTAAAAAATTATTTTGTTTTTCCTGGCATATAGAATTTAACGAGTATTGCTGTAATGAGAGCCACTCCTGCAGATACCATAGCAGTACCTACCATCCCATCCATGAAGGCTAAACGTGCATTAGCAATTAATTCCGAACCTTGCATATTGCCTTGTCCAATTAATTGACTGCCGATTCTCATAGCTGCAGGGAATGATTCTGTTGCAATCGAAGAATAAGCCTCTAAACCTTTAGGAACTACTAGATTATTTTGATATATCTCATTTAGAACACTGCCACCAATAGCAATTCCAAGAGCTCCTCCTACTTCTCTACTAGCATCATTAGTAGCACTTCCAACACCTGCCTTATCTTCTGGAATAGAATCCATAACCAGTGTAGTTGAAGGCGCCATAGTTAGGCCCATTCCAAGCCCGAGAATGAAAAATGTTAATGCTATTCTAAGATATTCAGTACCAACTTCTACAGTCGTGAACAATAACATTCCAGTACAAACTAAAGTTAAACCAAGAGCTACAACGTTATTATTTCCAAATTTAGCAACCAATTTGTCACTATTGGCTGCGGCTGGCATCAACCCCATTGGAAGTGGAATAAAACGAATAGCAGCTTCTAATGCAGTATGACCTCTTACAAGTTGAAAGTGTAACATTTGAGTAAACATAAATGAAAACATTACAAAGAATGCTAATGAAATTGCAACCAAACCCATTGTGAAGCCCATATTACTGAAAAGATTAATTGGCAGCATAGGGTTTTCTGTACTTCTTTCCCATTTAATGAAACCAAAAGTGAGAACTAAACCAAGACCTGCAATTCCAAGTGTTTCAGGACTTGTCCATCCTACATTGGGTGCTTCAATAATTGCATAAAGTATCGACAATAGTGCACCTATTGATAGAAAAGATCCTACTAAATCCAAAGGACGTTTTTGACTATCCTTTGAATTCGGAACTAAGAAAAGACCTAGAATTAATGCTACCAAAATAACAGGGACATTTATCCAAAAAACCATTTCCCAACCATAATTCTCTACTGACCAACCACCGACAATGAGTCCGATTGGAGCTCCAGCACCAGCCATAGCTGCCCAAATACCAACTGCCTTTCCTCTTTCTTCAGAAGGAAACACAACTACTACAACCGATAAGGTTGCAGGCATTACAAGTGCAGCGCCAAGCCCCATTACTGCGCGTGCAAGAATTACATGTTCCGACGTAGAAGCATACATTGCTGTTGCACCAGAAGTCAAAGCAACAATAATCAAACCTAATTGTAGCGCTGGCTTACGTCCAAAACGGTCACCAATAGCACCCATGACAAGAAGAGTTCCTCCAAAAACAAGCGCATAAGCATCAACCATCCATTGAAGATCGGTGTTATCTGCATTCAAATCTTGGGAAAGTTCAGGAAGAGCAACGTTCAAAGTTACATTGTTCAAAATTACAATGATTAAACTCAAACTCATTAAGGCAAGAATTATCCATCTTCTTTCGTACACTTCATCAGATACAACCGGATTTTCTTCACTCATCGTATGTAATCCCATGTATTGTATGTCCAATAGTTTGCAGGACGCCAATCTGGAGCTTTACGTGGTACATATTCTGAACCATGTTGATCATACTTAATTCTCTCTTCATCATCAATTAAAACATGATAAGCTTCATTTATTTTTTTAAATTTTTCTTCAGCTGATTCTACATCATTGGGATTTAAATCAGGATGAAATCTCTTAGCTAATTTCTTGTAAGCTTTCTTTATAGATTCGGAGTCTGCATCTTCCTCGACTTCTAAGATTTCGTAATAATTCACTAACATTCAATAGATTGGAGTATATCTAAGCGGCAGTCTGTCCGCCATCTACAGTAATTATTGATCCAGTAGTCCACTCAGCTTCAGGTCCGCATAGATGCAAAGCCATAGCTGCAATCTCTTCCGGTTTTCCCATTCTTCCTATGGGTTGAACATTAGCCAATACTTCTCTTGAAACATTACCTGCCTGAACTCTTTCATCTACCATAGGAGTATCAACAACTGCAGGGCAAATACAATTTACTCTTATTTTTCCAGCTAAATCTAAAGCCATAGCTTTTGTGAGATTAACAACACCACCCTTAGAGGCACAGTAAGCTACTGCTCCACGCATGGCTCTAAGGCCAACTGTAGAAGCTATATTGAGAATAGAACTTTTCTCAGCCATATGAGGTATGAAATTATTACTCATTAAAAATGGACCTTTGAGATTAACCTTTATCTGAAGATCCCAGTCTTCTTCAGTAGTATCAGTTATCTTTCCAGGACGAATTAAGCCAGCATTATTTACTAAAATATCCAATTTTCCATACTCTTTTGAAAACCATTTCACCATCGATTTGATACTTTGAGAATCACTAACATCTAATTGATAGGATTCACAACTTAGTTTCGATGCAGCGTCTGATAATTCTGATTCATTTCTGCTGCAAATTATTACTTTAGCTCCTTCATTCTCAAAGCGCTCAGCTATACTGTAGCCAATACCTTTGGAGCCTCCAGTGACTATTGCGACTTTACCATTTAGCAAATCAGACATTAGATGGCTATTGATGGTAGACTAAAGTGTTTATCTTCTTCTGAAAGCGATTATTGCTATTGCACAAATTGATGCAAAAAATGATAATGAAGGCAATAATCCTTCCTCTTTGGAATTTGTATCTTCAGACTCATCGAATGGAACTATACAAGCATCATCAACTGCATCTTTATTTTCATCAGTTATTTCAGTAGGACAGAATCCGGATTGTTCTTTAGTCTCATTGTTATCTGAAGTTTCATTATCGTTAGATGAGGTTTCATTGGATTCATCTTCATTAGTTTCATTATCATTGGTTTCATTTTCTGCTTCACTTTCCCCAGCAATTAGGATAGATATAACCAAAAATGCTAACAATAAATGAAAATATTTTTGCATTAATAACACTACTAAATCCGAGTATTAGTGCCTTTTTCTGTAATTTAATCCAACGATAGCTAAAACACTTACAATAGGCATCATGATATTGGAAAATTCAGGGATTGCGCTAGTTTTATACCATGCTATCTCATCACCATTATATGCTGCTGATACAATGTCCATGTATCCATCATTATCTATATCTGCCACAAAAATTGACAACGATTTATCTACACTCGTTTCTACATTAACTGTAGTCCAGCCTGCATCAGGAGTGCCATCATTCTCATGCCATTTTATTTTATCGCCAAGTGCTGCTGCTGACACAACATCCATATCTCCATCATTATCCATATCTGCTACAAAAACTGATGCCGCCCCATTAACATTCGTATCGATGTTGTAAGTATCCCAATTAATTCCTGATGGAGTACCATCATTCTCATGCCATCTTACATCGTCATCAACGTAAACCGCCGACACAACATCCATATCCCCATCATTATCCATATCGGCAGCAAATACGCTCGAAACTGCATCCAAACCTCCCTTTATTTTGGTTCGAGTCCAAGTACCATCTCCGGGACTTCCATCATTCTCGTGCCAGTATACTTTGTTATTTGTTTGATCTGCCTCCACAATATCTAAATCACCATCATTATCCATATCTGCTACAAATATATCATATGCGCCTTGAGCATTATCTGGCGTATTTACATTGTGAGTTGTCCAACCCCCATTGCTCGGACTACCATCATTCTCATACCATGCTACTTTACTTATCATGAAGAAAGCAGCCACAACATCCATATCTCCATCATTATCTATATCTGCTGCAAAAACGGCATTGGAACCGTCTGCATCATCCTCTCCACTAACTATATCATGCTTTGTCCAACTTGATCCATCTCCACTATTTGCATACCACTCCACATCATCATCACCAGCTGAAATCACATCTAAATCACCGTCATTATCTATATCTGCCACAAAAACATCATACATACCACCACAACTGCCGCATGGATCGGCATAATCCTTTATGATATGATGAGTCCAGCCTCCATCGGAAGGATCTCCATCATTCTCATACCATGCCACCTGATTATCACGATTTAATGCTGCCACAATATCCAGGTCTCCATCTCCGTCAATATCTGCTACAAAAACAGCCTCTGCCCCATCTGCATCCGTATTTACACTAAGAGTTGTCCAAGTTGGATCGAAACTAAAAGTAGCAGTATTTTCCCACCAAACTATATCGTCATCTTCATTTGATGCACCCAAAATATCCATATCGCCGTCACCGTCAATATCTGCTGCATAGATTGTTTCTGCGCCGTCGAAATCACCGTCAATCGTGTTCTCAGTAAAACTCTCACTGCCATCATTCTCCCACCAAGTAACATCATCATCCCTTCGTGCAGATCCTAAGATATCCACATCACCATCATTGTCTATATCTGTGGCATAAACTGAATATGCATGATCAAAAGTACCGTCAATTGTATGCTCAGTAAAACTCTCGCTACCATCATTTTCCCACCATGTGACGTCATCATCACCACGGGCCATACCCAAAACATCTACATCACCATCATTATCTATATCTTTAGCATAAACTGAATTTGCATTAATAAAACTAGTATCAATAGCATGCTGAGTGAAACTCTCACTACCGTCATTCTCCCACCAATTGATGTCACCATCTCCGTATGATGCTCCTAAAACGTCTATATCTCCATCACCATCTACATCTGTAGCATAAACATCACGTGCCTTATCAAAAGTACTATCAATTACATTTCTAGTCCAAGCACCATCGCCAGGGGTGCCATCATTTTCCCACCAACTAAGATCATAATCAACATCATTACCATTTGCCGCTCCCAAGACATCAATATCACCGTCATCATCAACATCAATAGCATAAATTGCGTAAGCTGCTAAAAAATTAGAATCGATAGTACGCTCTGTGAAACTTTCACTACCGTCGTTTTCCCACCAGACAACCTCATCTGCTCCTGCACTTGCTCCTAAAATATCAATATCTCCGTCACCATCCAAATCAATAGCATGCACGTCACGAGCTGTATTGAATGCACTATCAATTACATGTTCTGTCCAACCACCATTAGCCGGAGTGCCATCATTCTCCCACCAAGTAATGTCATTAGCTGTGTCTGCAGCACCTAAAACATCGAGGTCACCATCTCCATCAACATCAATAGCATAAACGGCAGTAGCCCCATCAAAATTTGTATCTATATTGTGTTTAGTCCAAGCTGGGTCGGTTCGAGAACCAAAAGTGTCCAGACTTACCCAGAAGCCA
>JAPYSW010000049.1 GCA_029936395.1 Candidatus Poseidoniia archaeon | reverse complement strand
TAGGGCCCGTAGATCAGCCTGGAAGATCGCCTGCTTTGCAAGCAGGAGGCCTCGGGTTCAAATCCCGACGGGTCCACCATTTTCCGAAAGATATTTTTTTAATGCATAGTTGATGGCATAATATGCGTATATTCATTGCAGTGATGGTAACCATCATGCTTTGCCTTCAGCCAATGTTATCTTTGAATGATGATTCAGGTAATTACACAATTGTTTCATTTTCATCACTACAAGAGTCCAAAGTAGATGAAACTTGGTGGGAGAATACACGTATGGACAAGGACAAGAATCATATACATGATATTCTTGATATGGCATTAGAACAAGGTAAATTCATAGAGGATGGGAAAATTTCTGTTTTAGTTGATTTTGACCATATGCCTACTGAATTAGATGAAGAATTATTGATTCAAGAAGTTGACTTTAATCCAAACTGGCGTTTCCACCATATTCCTATTATTTCAGGTTTAATTGATGTCGATAGAATAGATGATTTATTGAATGTAGAAGGAGTAGTGTTTTTGACTCTTAATGGTGAATTACATATACTTCTGGATAATGCTATTGGAATCCATCACGTTGATACAGTTTGGGATTTTGGATATACTGGTGAAGGTGTAAGTGTTGCAATAATTGATACAGGTATAGATCCGAATCATGTAGGTATTAATGATTTTGATGATGATCCTACAACTGATGATCCGAAAGTCGTTGCATTTTACGATGCTCTTGATGGTAGTGGAGATGATGGAAGTGGGACAACACAAGCATATGATGATCATGGGCATGGTTCTCATTGCGCAGGTATAACTGCAGGCACTGGTTCAATTGATGATGGGCCTATGAGTACCGGTGAAACTCCATACCGGGGTGTTGCACCAGGAGCTACACTAGTTGGTGTTAAGGTATTAGATGGTAGTGGAAGCGGTAGTTTTGCTGAAGTAATGAAAGGAATGGAATGGACTATTGATAACCAAATAAAATACAATATTCGTTCAGCTTCGATGTCACTTGGTGGTGCTTGGGTTTCTGAATTAACTCAGGAACAAGAAGAGCGTGTTACTACTCTTGCTAATGAAATGGTTGCTCATGGAATAGCATTGATGATTGCAGCAGGTAATTCAGCAGCTTATGGTACTATTGGTACGCCTGGAGCAGCTAAAGATGTAATTACAGTGGGTGCAACAGAAGACAGTCGTCAATTGGCAGTTTATTCAAGTAAAGGTCCAACACATGAAGGTCAGATAAAGCCAAATATCGCTGCAATTGGTTCAGCAGTTATGTCTGTTGAAGCTAACAGTGGCAATGCTTATGTTTCAATGTCTGGAACAAGTATGGCAACACCGATGGTTGCAGGTATGGCAGTTCTCTTGCATCAGGCTAATCCAGATTTACAGCCCTTAATGATTCGTAGTATTTTGGAAACTACTGCAGAATATAGGTGGCTAAGTCACCCTGTTCGTCCTAACAATGATTATGGTTGGGGTTTTGTGGAGATGGATATGGCATTAGCGGAGGCAATCAAATATGATGCATCACTTTCTATTAACATAAGTGCAGATACTTCGGTTATTTTATATGAAGGGAATGAAACTGATGGTGGGAATGATACCGCTTCTAGATTTTATGTAAATGAAAATGAAAAATTATATTTTGATGTTGAAGGTAATGCTTCTCATATAGAATGGCGAGATATTCTCATTGAAGACATCTGGCACAGTATAGATTCTTTATCTGAAATTGATGTTATGACTACACAATTAGGTACTGGAAACCATACAATTTGGGTTCGAGCAGTGAGTTCAGAAGGTATTAGTGCTCCCGTTACAGTTTCCCTTAACATCGGTGATGCAGTTTATCTCTCAAAGGAGGATTCAGCTTCTTTACCATTTACTTTAGTTATATTCACTTCTATAATGGTCGCTTTGTTAAATACACGTAAACTAAATAAAATTTAGGCAAAATTGATATATATGACCTTGGCAGGGAAACATTATGCAAGAATTCAATGTATCCTTAACTAACAAGCCTGGTGAATTGGCTGAGGTAGCTTCAGCAGTTGGAGATGGTGGGATTAACATATTGGGATGTGTTGGCATGGGTCGTTCTAGTCCTTCAGTAACAATGGTCACAGATGATGAAAAAGCAACTGCCAATCTTTTGAAATCAATGGGGAGAGATTTTGAAACGAATGAATTGATTTTAACTACATTATCTAATGAACCTGGTGCACTAGCTAATATGGCTACCAAACTAAGCGATGCAAAGATCAATATCATTTCTTTTTACATAATGAAAATGGAGTTGGATGTTGCCGATGTTGCTCTAACTACTGATAATCCTGAAAAGACCAAAGAAATATTAGGAATATAAGTTAATGAGGGTGGATCTTCATGGTCTTCCTTTATCTGAAGCTAAAATAAAGTCTCAAGTATCTGTGGCTGAGGCTTGGTCAAATTCACATTCATCAATAGAGTTGATTCATGGATATCATTTAGGTAATGTTATCAAAGATTACATCCAAGATGAAGATGGACTCAGGAGTGATATTGGAAGTATCTATCCTGAAGTTTCAGTGCTGAAATTAAAAGATAAAGGACTTGGCGCTACAATGATTAGTTTTAGGCGGGATTAATTCGTTATGGATTTTACTGCATTGCTGGGCATGTCCATTGTCTGTGCATTAGGTGCAATGTCTCCAGGTCCAAGTTTAGCAGTAGTTCTTAGAAATACGATTTCAGGGGGCCGTTCACAGGGAGTTTTAACCGGAATAGGTCATGGTATTGGTTTTACAATATATGCATTTCTTGCAGTTACAGGTTTATCTGCAATTTTGGTTTCGAATGAATCAGCATTCACTTTTCTGCAGTGGTCGGGAGCTGTAATTCTACTATGGCTATCCTACAATATGTTGACGTATAAACCTTCAGGTAAATCGGCTGAACATCAAAATAGTGGTCGTCGAGGATTTGCAGAGGGTTTTATGATATCCTTTCTCAATCCTAAAATATTAGTATTTCTTGTGGCTGTTTTCAGTCAATTTATTGACCCTAATATGACTTCTTCGGATAGTATAGTTATGGCGATAGTAGCTGGTTTGATAGATACAGTTTGGTATGTTTTAGTTGCGACATTCTTAGCTGGGACTTCAATAATCGATAAACTTAGAGCGAATTCTATATTAGTGGATAGAATGATAGGTTCAGCTTTACTTGTTCTAGCAATTTTATTGATATTAAAATCAATTTTTTAATTCAGATATTACTGTAGTTGTATTATTCTCCATTGAATTTATGGTTTTCCAAACCCATATAGGACCCACGATTGCAGACACACCTATAGATATCGCAATAGAATACCAAATATATACAATTTCATAATCATTGATTGCAAAGTAATAGGCTAGTGGTGCCGAAATTAATAATACTCTTAGGGCTGTAATAACTAAAACAGGTAAACCTTGTCCTAGTCCTTGCATTATTCTGCCACAAGGCATGGCGATTCCAACGAAAGGATATGCAAAACAGAGGGTACGCAATGCGCCTATTCCTATTTTTTCAATAACCGGATCGTCTGTGAACAAACCCATTATGTAAGGTGCTGAAATAAAGACAATAAAAGATGCAATTGCTACAATAACAAAAGCTCTGCTTATTCCATAAATAATTATACTCCTAACTTTATCCATTCTTTTGGCTCCCGTAAACATTCCAACTGTAGTTACAAGTCCTGTTGCAATTCCCATTATTGGTAAAAACATTAACATATCCAACCTACCTGAAATAGTGTACGCAGCAACAGCATTAGTCTCATATTCTTCAACTAGAATATAATTGAAAACTGCTTGACCCAATGACATTATAATCATTGAAATTGAGGACGGTATTCCTACCCATAATATTTCTTTCATTATTTCAGGAGAAAAGGTGAAATTTTTCAAATCAAAACTTATGTAAGCGTGATCCTTCCAGAACAACATATATACAAAAATGGAGAATACAATAGTTTGTGATACTACACTAGCTAGTGCGGCACCTTTTACCCCCATTCCTAATCCAAACCCTCCATACTCATCCAAATCAAAAATAAAAATAGGATCTAATATAATATTCAGAACAGTTCCTATGACTGCTACCATTACTGGAAATTTCATATCCCCTTCACCGGCTAATATAGATCTAAAGATAATAGCAAAGACAATGAAAGTCATACCATAACATGTGACTCTCAGATAGTCCCATGATTCATCGAGCGTTTCATCAGGCGCCCCTAATGTGGAGAGAACTTTTTCCCCTAATATCAATCCAAATATTGTTAATGAAATACCTAAAAATAATCCAATTATTAACCCATGATTGGCCGCCTTATCTGCTCTTTTCTTATTTTCGGCCCCAATTGCTCTTGAAATTGATGAAGTTAATCCAGTACCTACACCAAAAGTTATCCCCATAACGAAAAAGTAAAGTGGCATATTGAAAGCAACAGCAGCAATTGAATCTCCACCTAATTGTCCAATGAACAGCATGTCTACTATTGAATACATAGTTTGTATAGCCATTCCAGCCATTACAGGGATGGCTATGCTCCATAGAGCTCTCTCAGGTTTATCTAAAAAATCTTGAAGTCTTGATTCATCCTTGCTTTTCACTTAAAGACAGCCTATTCCTTCCTATTTAGCATAATTGATGATTAAATCTATAGTTTTTTCTCTAATAACTCAGCAAGTGCAGTTGCATTTGTATTGCATTCTTCTAGTTCTTTTTTTGAGGCTAGCATAATATAATTGGTACTTGTTTTACCAACTATACATGGTGTATTTCCATTAGTATAATTCAGCAATTCTTCGTTTCTTTCATTCAGATGCACAAATTTTATGGGTATTCCTAAGTTCTCTTCACATTGTTTCCAAGCATCTTTTTTCCCAGTTCTACCATGGGTAATATCGCATAGTGCACAGTGTGTTTTACCAAAGAATTTTCCAGTCATGTACTTCAATTCACCTAGTATTCCACCGTCTGCGTGATACACTCCTATAATTTTGTTTATTCCGGACATGATTATTCCACTTTTTTTATTACAAAAAAATCTTTCTATTACATAAATTAGTGCTGGGATAATAATAGATACGCTTAAGGTTATATCCATGAGTCTTGCCTCAGATTTCAGTGAACTCTGGCGAAGACAAGGAAGAGATTAATC
>JAPYSW010000013.1 GCA_029936395.1 Candidatus Poseidoniia archaeon | reverse complement strand
AGGTCTTGTTTTTTTAATAGAAACACTTAGGTTATGTATATTTAACTGGGTCTCTCTGGTAATGTATGGCTGATATTATTGCTAGATTATTTAGTTTAGGGTCCAAATTACAAGATCTTCCAGAAGACAAAGAGAAAGCTATCAGCGGATACGGATTTTATGATTGGGGAAAATCTGCTTTTGAAACTAGCGTGACAGTAGCCTTACTTCCAGCTTGGTATGCATTTTTATTTCTTGAAGCTAATGGTCTAACTACAACCATAGGATCATTGACAATGACTGGAGATGCAGTTTGGTCATTATCTCTTGCTATTGCTACACTTACCGTTGCAGTCGTTAGTCCTCCTTTTGGAGTCATAGCAGACAGGCGATTAATTAAAATTAAATGGTTGAAAATTATGACTTATATTGGTGCAGGTGCCACCTTCCTTTTGGCTTTTGCTCCATTATTTGGTAATGCTTCCTGGATTTGGCTTATGGTAATGTTTCTTTTAGCTAATATTGGTTTGAATGGGGCTGGAGTTTTTTACAATTCTATTTTACCTCATTTGGGTAAGGAAGATGAAATGGATGATATTTCTAACAGAGCTTTTGCCTATGGATATCTGGGTGGAGGTATTCTTCTCTTAATTCACATGGTGTTGTTTTTGACTTTTGGAGCATCAGTAATACCTTTCTGCATGGCTACTGCAGGTGTTTGGTGGTATGGTTTTGCTCTTTTGACTTTTATGTGGGTTCCTGAACCACCTATAGAAAACGAAATGGAAGCAATGAAGTTTAGAAAAGCTGCAAAATTTGCAGTAAGTGAAGTGACTCAGACATTGAGAGATGTAAGAAAATTCCCTAACTTATTTTTGTATATGTTGGCTTACTTCTTTTTTATCGATGGCATAAATACAGTTACGGCTTTGGGTGGTGTTTTTGGAACTACAGTTCTCGGCGTCACTACTACTGAATTAATAATTACGATTTTAGCAATACAGTTTGTTGCTGCGCCTTCAGCAATAGCTTTTACTAAATTTGCTAACAAGGTTGGAACTAAAAGGGCTTTAACAGTTTCGATTATAGGTTGGGTAGTTTTATGTTTCGCAGCACTTGCTTTTGTTCCTCTCGAATTAGAAGACCATGATGAATTCTTTATTCTTTATGAATGGAATCAATCAGAGGAAGTCTATGAGGTTCACGTTGATTATGATACTCCCCAAATTGCACAAAAGCTAGTTTATGGAGATAAGGAGTTCCCTGAACAAGCATGGGCTGAAGAGTGGAAAGATGTTCTTCCATTAGAATACAGTACTAATACTAAAACTCAATCTTGGAATTATGGAGATACAGTAGATGATGAATGGGTTAATTTTACTAAGAATATGTCTGGCATACCAGATTCTAATTTATCTTCTTTTTTAGTTTCTATAGAGGACACTCGTTTTAGTGCCAGCATATTGGGTGGTGCTTTAGATGGAAATAAGGAGGTTGGAGTAGATCATCCTTCTGACCTTGGCGATGGTTCGATTGATTTTATTCCTATATTAGCACGAGATATTATTTGGGCTCCACTGGGTATGACTGTATTCTTACAATTTTTACTTTTAGGAACGATGATGGGAACTTTATTGGGAGGTTCACAGGGTCTTTCTAGAAGTATTTTTGGACAGATTATACCTGAAACAAGAAGCACGGAATTCTTTGGTTTCTTTGGATTCTTTGGTAAGGTTGCAGCCTTTATGGGACCTACACTTTACTTCTTTATGGCCGTTATGTATGATAGCCGTTTAGGCATTTTCAGTATAGCTGTATTATTATTTATTGGATTAATTTTACTGTATATGGTTGATATTGAGGCTGGGCGTGCAGATGCCAGAGCAGAAGACGAACGACTTCGTGCAATTCAAATTTCTCTTAGAGAGGACTCAGTTGACGAATAATTTGAATGGGCCCAGCAAAGAAGTTTATAGAGAAAGCTAATAATTCTATAAAGGAATTTAGAGAAAAAGCTAAGAAACCAAAGGAGCCCATAACTACCAAAGCTTCAATGTTTAGCATTATTTCTTGGGCTTTTTATGATTTAGGAAATACCGTATTTTCAGTATTGATTGTTTCTTTTTATTTTAGTTTATGGGTTCTAAGTGATGAAGTAGGGGGGACCGATTCAGATTATGCCTATGCAAATGCGTTGTCCATGGCTTTGGTTTTCATGACAGCTCCTATCATTGGAGCACTTTCAGATCAATCACGTAGACGCATGCCTTTCTTATTCTATACGACTCTTCTTTGTGTAGCTTTTACAGCCTTATTAGGTTATGAAGGCGATGGATGGGATAAACGTACAATATTACTCGTTTCACTTGGTATTTTTGTTATAGCTAATTATTTTTATCAAGCCGGATTAATATTTTATGATTCGACTTTAGCTACAATATCAACTCCAGGAAACAGAGGTCGGATTGGAGGTATTGGGATTGGTATCGGATATATTGGTTCTTTGATTGGTGTAATGGCTGGTTATATCCTTATTGAGATATTAGGTCATCCCTTTCAGTCTGTTTTCCAAGTTACTGCTTTACTATTCTTAGTTTTTGCATTACCTTGTTTCATCTTTGTTAAGGAAACTGAAGAAGATAATTTTTGGCCTGGTTTGATGGTTATAATGGCCTTATTGTTCATTCTTAATGCTTGGTTAATTGGAGGTGCCATGAGCTATTTACTATATGGAGTTACTGTAATCTGTCTTATCGGTTTCATTTACACACCATCAACGCCTTTGTTTAGAGATGGTTCAATTAAAACTGCAATTGCAGGTACATTTACTCAATTAAAGAAAACATTAGGTATGCTAGATCAGTTTCCAGGTCTTTCTAGATTTCTTGTTGGACGTGTTTTCTATACAGATGCAGCAAATACAGCAACTGCTTTTGCAGCCATATACGTTAGTGAAGAATTTGGTATGACTACTGCAGATATCGTGAAATATGTTTTAATTGGTATTCTTAGTTCTATAATTAGTGGTTTTCTTTGGGGATATTTAGTAGATATTATTGGTCCTAAAATTACACTTAATATGGTTTTATGGGTTTGGTTTGCTACATTTACTTTACTAATATCTACTGTATGGTTAGGTTTGCCAACTTGGATGATATGGATTGCTCCATTCCTAGCTGGAATAGCATTAGGAGGAACTTGGTGCGCAGATAGACCTTATATGCTTGTATTGACGCCACCGAGATACATAGGGCAGTTTTATGGCCTTTACAGTATGGTTGGCAGATTTGCTACAATAATAGGTCCTCTTTCATGGGGGATAATTGTGGATGGACTTGGTTTAGGAAGGCCGGCAGCTATTGGATTCTTATTTTTCGTAATGATAATTGGATATATTATTCTACAAGGTGTAGAAGATACACCTAGAGAATGGCCACCTGAATTGCAAGCTGATTACGAGCCAGAGCCACCACGTGGGGCAATTGGAAGGTCACGATAACCACTTTAACAGTTATCTTGTAACAATGTTATGGAACGTCGCATAGACCACTATTTGGAAAGATTAGTTTCTTCAGATTCAATGACTTTTTACAAAGCATTGTGCGAGTTTGCAGAAGAAAAAATAGAGCCTAATTATCTTGATTGGGAAAGAAATCACCAACTTATTCCAGAAGATGTAATTAGTGAAATGGGTCAAATGGGGCTTTTCGGAGTTACAGTATCTGAGAAATATGGAGGCCAGGGAGGTAATCAACTAGATTTGATTTTGATGGGTCTGGCACTTGGATATCATTCACAGTCATTAGCAATTACTCCTGGTGCGGCAATGTCTTTGGGAGCAAAACCTCTACAATTATTTGGAACTGAAGCCCAGAAAGAGGCTCATCTTCCAGACTTAGCTAGTGGAAAGCGTATGTTTGTTTTTGGACTTTCAGAACCAGGCCGTGGCTCAGATGCTACGAATCCTCAGGTTACTGCAAAGAAAGATGGCGATGATTGGAAAATAAAGGGAGAAAAGTGTTGGTCAACTAATGCGAAATGGTCCAGTCATGTAGTAGTGCATGCTTTAACAAGTCCAGAATCAAAACCAGGTTACAGAACCACCTGTTTCATTGTCCCAATGGATGATTCCAATGTATCATATCAGGAAATGGCAGGTAAAGATTTGTGGAGTCAGTCTTCTACTGGTTCTATTACTTTTGATGATGTTAGAGTTTCCAATGATGCAATTCTTGGAAAAGAAAATGAAGGTTTTAAGGTAATGGCTCAAACTTTGAATGGTGGCCGTTTATTTATTGCAGGAATGTCCTTAGCTTCTCTTGCTTTTGCTTTAGATAAATGTAGAAGCTATTCCCAGGAAAGAGAACAGTTTGGCGTTCCAATTGGTACTTTCCAACGAGTACAAGATGTAATAATTGATATGGATATAACATTAGAGCAAGGCTTGACTTGGTTAATTGATTTAACAAATAGGTATAATGACAATACATTAGACAGGGAATCAGCAGCGAAAGTTAAGATAGAATGTTCACGCAAAGCTTCAGATCATTTAACAATGGCTATGGAAATTTGTGGAGGTGTATCATCTCTTGATGAATTTGGATTAATACGTCATCACCGTGATTTATTTGTTTGTAGAGTTGGAGAAGGTAGTAATTTTGCATTGAAAGGCTTTGCAGCTAGGCCTTTAATGCCAGATATCACTCTTCAATAACCGTAAAACAATTATAGGGAAGTAGTATTGGATTAATGTGGAGTTCGAAGAATTAGTTTGTTATAGTCAAACGGCTATTCTCATAGTTTTAGGAATTGGGTATCTCGTAAATATTAGAAATAAGACAGGAAAACCTAAGTTAAAGGCTAAAAATATATGTCCTCTATGTGATTATATTATATCGGATCAGAGTGTTAATTATTGTGCTAAATGTGGGAATATGGTATCACATTCTAAGGGTTTATCTCTAAAAAAATAGTACTCATAATGTTTTAAGTATCGTAAGTTGTCTATAGAATTAATGAAGCATAGAAATATTTCTTTGTCAGATGGTGAACAAGAGGTTTGTAGTGTTAGTGCTTGTGGAAAAACTCCTAAGCGTTCAATACCTCGAAAAAGAGTTGAAAAAACAGGTAGTTTAAGTCTTCAAGGTTCTAGCCGAAAGGTAAACCTTTGTTCAGATTGTTATCGTATTTTCAAAAAATCATCAAAGAAAGATAGGACTATGGAGTCTTTAGGCCGATGAGTGCCGCATATTCAATATTCGAAGCTGAATTTAGATCTTTTTTTCGCCGTAGTAAACAATCTATAAGTAAACGTTTATTTGGTACAATTATAATTTCATTATTAGGCTTATTATTTTCATTTGCGTGTATTCGCCTTGTTAAATTTGTAATAGATAATCCTGAATTATTTCCTGAGGGGTCAAATGAAGGATACGGCACTATTTTAGTAATATTTTTTGCATTATTTACCTTGCGCTCTGCAGGTATTACGTATCGTAGGATTATTAAATCAAAACGCATGGAATTACACCTTGTTCAGCCTATATCACCTAGGCAGATAATGCTTGGAATGTTTTTTTCTATTTTAGTTCCAAATATATTGCTAGCATCTCTATTGTTATTGGTATTCTATGCTGGAAATTTTGTAACTGATTCTAATATTGACTTAACAAATGAGTTTTTGGGCTTATTTGTCTTATTTACAATATTATCGGCTTTAGCAGGTTATATGTTCTCTATTGTAGGCGCACTTCATCCTTTTTCCCGTAAAATAACTTTTTTGGTTACACTTTCACCTATATTAATTGTTTTGATGTTAATTGCCAATGTATCTCATTCTTATCCTGATGTAGCTTTAGCGATTACATTTAGTTGTCTCTTACTTTTATTGATATATTTTTATAATATGGATCGTATATTTATCGAAGCTTTAGAATCTTATAAAATTAATTCATCATCACATAAGAACCCTATGCGAGTTTTACAATTCAAATGGTTACGTTCGGTATTAGGTAACAGGGTATCTTCAATATGTTCTAAGGAAGTAATCTCTTCTATTCGGGAAAGAGATGTCTTGAGTTCAGCTTTTTCGACATTTTCGATAGCCTTTATTTTGATATTTTGGTGGTTTAAGATGGGTATTCCCACTGAACCTGTCGGTGATTTACCATCAACATTGTATTATCCTGGAATGCTTGCAATTAGTCTGTACATGGGTGCCTTGCTTCAATGTACAATGTTGGGTTCAACTATGCTTGGTGTTGAAGGGAAAAGATTGTGGATTATGAAATCAAATCCCGTTGAGTCTTTATTGATAATGAAGGGTAAAGCCAGTGCCTTAATCATGATGGCACTACCCGGTTTAGTAGCTATTTGGCTTCCCATCTGTATTCTTGCAGCCTTTCCAATAAAGGTAACACTTTTTTTCGGCGAATGTGTATTAATACTTATTTTTTGTAATACTGGTTTGGGTATATGGGCCGGTAGTGCTTTTGCAAATTTTGACGAGAGTGATAGAGGTAATCCTGATATTTTAGTTCAATTTATGTTGATGGGAACATCTGCCTTATTTTCTTCAATTATTTTAATTCTTCCAGCTACAGTGATGCTTTGGAATCATGATATAGGTTTGTTTGCAGGTTTAATATTTTCATTTGTTTCTTTTGGAATAATGGTTGCAGGTATCCGCGCAGCTTCTTCATCGTATAAATCTATATTCATAGATAGCTATGGGGTATAGTTCGCCGAATAGGATAATAATAGCCTTTCCATACTGAGTTGTGGTACTGGTTGCATCTGAGGAAATGGAATCTTATTTTCGAGATTTAGAAGAGAAAGCTGACGCTTGTTATTCAATAGTTTCTAAAGCTCGTAAAGCCGGTTTTGATCCCTCAACAGAAGCTGAAATACCAAGAGCTAAAGATCTTGCTGAAAGAGTTGAGGCTCAAGTTGGCCCCAAAGGGATTGCGACTCGAATTCGAGAGGTTTCAAAAGAAAATGATCGAGAGACAACAGCACTAATTATAGCCAAAGAGTTAGCTGCAAAATTAAGAACTGAAAGTGGCATTGAAATTGCACTTGAACAAGCAGTTCGAACTTCATTATCAATACTCACAGAAGGAGTTCTTGTTGCCCCTACAGAAGGTGTTGTCAAGATAAGTACTTTGGAAAATAATAACAATACAACTTGCGCTTCGATATACTATGCAGGACCAATTCGTGCAGCAGGTGGAACGGCTCAAGCATTGTCAGTTCTGATAGCTGATGTGGTTAGGAGAGAGTTGGGATTAGATGCTTATATTCCAACACCAGCTGAAATTGAAAGATATAAAGAAGAAATACCACTGTATAAAAGAGCAGCTAATCTTCAGTACGTTCCTAGTCCCGAGGAAATAGAGACAATTGTAAAATCTTGTCCAATTTGTATTACTGGAGAAAGAACTGATAAATTAGAAGTTGCAGGTAATAGAGATTTACCAAGAGTTGAAACTAATTCATTGAGAGGTGGTGCTTGTTTGGTTTTGGCTGAAGGTCTTTGTCTTAAAGCTGCTAAAGTCCTTAAACATGTAGATAATTTATCGATTAGTGGATGGGAGTTTCTAAGAACTTACACAGAAAAAAAACGTAGTTCAGCCTCAGGGAATGTCAAGGAGCATAAATATCTCAAAGATGTTCTTGCAGGTCGTCCAATTTTTGCTTTCCCAGATAAGCCCGGAGCTTTTCGGTTACGATACGGTCGTTCACGCACTTCGGGTTTAGCTTCGATGTCCATACATCCTTCTACAATGCTAGCAGTTGATTCTTTTGCAGCTATTGGTACTCAAATTAAACTTCAGCTTCCAGGTAAAGCTACTGCATGTAATCCTTGTGATTCAATAGAAGGACCTTCAGTTTTGTTGAAAAATGGCACGTACATGAGATTAGATGATTATGATTTAGCTAATAAGGTAATTGATGATGTTGAAAAAATAATAGATCTTGGAGAAATATTGATACCTGTTGGAGAGTTCATTGAAAATAATCATCCTTTAGAACCATCTGGATGGTGTCAAGAGTGGTGGGCTGCAATAGTAAAAGAGGGTAATTTGAAAGAATACGATGGAGAAAATGATTTTTCATCTATTTTTGAATATTGTTTAGCGAATAAGATACCTTTACATCCAATGTACACTTATTATTGGCCTGATTTGGAAGTTAAAGAAGTATTAGATATCAGAAGTCAATTGATTAGAAATAGTAAGAAAGTACTTGATAATAAGTTTCCATTAATGTATAAAGAAATATTTATTAGACTTGGTATTTTTTATAAATTAGAGGATAATTTAATTGTTTTAGATGATGGTTATGAGCCCTTAATCAGACAATTGGGATTAATTGGAAATGGAGCAGTTATTGAATCCTGTAGTGAGCCTATTGAAACTGAGAACACATTAGAACTCATTTCTCATTTATCTGGTATTGAAATAAAAAGTAAGGCCCCTACAAGAATTGGAGGAAGCATGGGTCGGCCTGAAAAGGCTAATGAACGTCGTATGAAACCTCCACCGAATGTTCTTTTTCCTTTAGGAGAATCGGGTGGTAATCAAAGATTGATAAATACAGCACTTAAATCCAGCACCAGTGGTCGTGGATTTTCTCAAGGACGTTCTGGTAAAGTAGAACTTAATGTCCAATTACGTTATTGTAAAGAATGTCATAAGGAAACGGTCTCGTTGAGGTGTTGTGACTCTTTAACGATGGTTAAGGAAGGTCCTCGAAAACGTATAGTTGATATTTCGGAGCTCGTTACTCAAGCGCTTAATAATACAAAAATAGGTATATTTCCCAAGGTCAAAGGTGTTAAAGAATTAAAAACTGCAGATAAAATTCCAGAGAGTATTGAGAAAGGCATACTTCGCGCTCAGCGGGATTTACGCGTTTACAAAGATGGGACTTTACGTTATGATATGATTGATTTACCAATTACTCATTTTTATCCAAGAGAAGTTGGATTAACTCTCGAGAAAGCTAAAGAATTAGGATATTTGAAAGATCACAAAGGAGATGCTTTAACTTCCATTAATCAATTATTAGAAATTAAAGTCCAAGACTTAATTGTTTCTGAGAGAGCTGGAAATTGGCTAGTTAAAGTTTCAAATTTTGTCGATGAAGAATTATCAAGATTATATGGTCAAGAGCCATATTATAATCTAAAACCAAATTCGAGTCACAAGGATTTGATTGGTAGTTTGTTAATTTGCTTAAGTCCTCATACTTCGGCAGGAGTCTTGACTCGGTTAATTGGTTTTACAACAGCTAAAGCTCAGTATGGCCACCCTTTTTTGCATGCGGCTAAAAGGAGAAATTGTGATGGTGATGAAGATTCAATGATGCTTCTTTTAGATGGTCTATTAAATTACTCAGATAGTTTTGTTCCAACGACGAGAGGCGGTACTATGGATATCCCAAGGGTTTTGTCAACACGTATAGATCCAGCTGAAATTGATAGTGAAGCACATAATATTGAATTGAATACATCCTATCCTTTAGAGTTATATGAAAAGGCTGAAAAAAGAGTAGCTCCTAATAAAGTTGCAAGCCTTTTGGATATGGTTTCTAATAGATTAGAAACAGAAAGTCAATATGAAAATTATGGTTTTACCCATTCTTCTTCGAGTATCAATATGGGTCCATCTGAATCTCGTTATGTTACATTAGATTCAATGAAAGCGAAAGCATTAGCGTCTTTGACCCTAGCATCTAAGACAAGATCTTCAGATGCTACTTATGTTGCTGAACAAACTATTGAAAAGCACTTTATTAGGGATATTATAGGGAATTTAAGATCATTTTCTACACAGGGCGTGAGGTGCAAGAAGTGCACTAAAAAATATAGGCGCCCTCCATTGAAAGAAACTTGTGTTTGTGGTGGTAGTCTTCAATTAAACATATCTCCGGCTTCAGTTGCTAAGTATCGTCAAATAGCTACGGAAATTTCTGAAGATTATGGAGTTCGTTCTTTTATTAAGCAAAGATTAGAACTCGCATTTAATGCAATCGAAGATACTTTAGAAAATGAACAAATTAAGCAAATGGACCTTGGTGCATTTCTTTGATGCACATAATGGATACCGTTAAATCGACTAATAATTGGTTATCAGATTTTTTCTTAAATATTGGAGATAGTATTTTAGCAATTAGGCAAACTGAAGGAAAAGGTCGTCGTGGTAATAATTGGAGTTCAGATTCAGGTGGTTTATATTTTACCTTAGTTTCTTCAAGCAATAAGCTCTTACCTTTTATTGCAGGATTAAGTGTATTAGAGTCGCTAGTTGGTATTAAATATAATATTAAACTTAAATGGCCTAATGATATAATTCTTAATGGAAGAAAGTTGGGAGGGATTCTCTGTGAGAATTATGGCAATTATACAGTGGTTGGTCTAGGTCTTAATATGGATAATCGAATCTCACTTTCAAAGGCAATCAATCTTAAAGATATTAATTATAATTTAGATAGATTAGATTTTATTTCTTTATTTTTGTTTAACTTTGATAATAACCTTAATCTATCTTCTGAAAAAATATTAGAGAAGTATACTAAAGTAGATTTTTTAATAGGTAAAAATATAAGCTGGGAGAAGGGATCTGGAATTGTTAAATCAATAGATAAAGATGGTTCATTAATTGTTGACACGTCAGATAAAATAGTTAATTTATACTCTGAAGAGGTTAGTATTGAAAAGTATTGAATCTATCTTTGATAAAATATCGATAGATTTCCATCCAGTAGTAATTTTACCTAAAGATTATGCTGTTTTAGATTTAACTAATGATACATGGAATTCGCCTGAAACCGAATTTAGTATAGGTAGGTATGATGAATTTCGCCCAAATATGTACACTACAACTATTTTTGAAGATATTCGTAATATTCACATGGGAATAGATTTAGGAGGTCCAGTAGGAACGCCTTGCATGTCTTTTATGGATGGTGAGATTTCACATTTTGGTTATAATTCAGAGCCTGGTGATTATGGAAATGTTATAATTATTAAGTATATAATTTCTAAAACAGTAGTTTGGGCCTTGTACGGACATCTTGATTCCCTATCTATAAGCAATAAGTCTATTGGGCAAAATGTGAAGGGGGGAGAAATTATAGGCAGGTTTGGTAACAATCAAGAAAATGGAGGATGGGAACCACATCTTCATTTCCAACTTTCTCTTATCGAACCAGTTACTCATGATCTTCCTGGTGTAGTGTCATCTGAGAATAGAGTACAAGCTTTACTTGATTATCCAGATCCTCGATTAGTATTGGGCCCCTTATATTGAATATTGACTAATAAGTTTTTAATCAAGCTATTTATAGACAATTATGAGAGTTTTTTCGACCGTCATTATAATGTCACTTTTGGTCGTGTCTGGATGTTTAGATAGTTTGAAAGACCAAGTAGTATCTTGTGAGAATATTACGGGAGAATGTAGATATGAGATTTTACAGGATAATAATTATTCAAAATTACATATTGAAATTAATTATGTTACAGATAATTCTCCAGATTCCGATGCTATTGATATTTTGAAGAAACGAATTCAGGAGGTTTCTGATAAGACTACTATTACAGTTAGTCAGAGTGCATTTGGCAGTACTGATAATAGCTATTCTTTAGAAGAAATAGTTAATATAGAAAACAATGAGCGTGAAAGATTTAAGAGTGGTGATACTTTTGTTATACATATATTATATCTAAATGGAGAATATCAAGATAATGATAAGACACTGGGTTTAGCATATACGGGATCATCTTTTGTTTTATTTAAGGAAAAAATAGAGGATGCTTCTTTCTTATTAATTTCCCCTGTTGATATTGAAAAATCGGTAATTGTGCACGAATTTGGCCATTTATTAGGTTTGATAAATAATGGATATAAATCACCTCATAATCATGAAGATTCTCAGCATCCGAATCATTCAAATAATGAAGAGTCCGTTATGTATTGGGCAATAGAAAGTCAGGATATTGGTAATCAACTTGATGGAGAACCTCCTAATGAATTTGATGCAGATGACATAGATGATTTACGTCTTATAAAAGAAGGCAATCTGTAGTGAATTTCATTTACTGGAGGATTACTTTTAGTTATATGCTGTTTATGGCATTATTAAGCCATGTACCTCAAGATGATTTACCTTCAAATTCAACGCTGGAATTTAACAATATAGATTATTTTTTCCATTTAATTGAATATTCAGTCTTGGGCTTTTTACTATATCGCTCTTTTAATGAGGATGAGTCTTTCAGTATTTCTCCAATTATTGGCTCTATTATCATTGGAGTTATATTCGCAATTACAGATGAGTTACATCAGGTTTTTGTTCCTGGTAGGAACATGTCATTTGCAGATTTATGCTTTGATTTTATTGGTGTAAATATAGGATTATTCGGGTCATTACAAAAAAGTTAAATTCCCCTTAACCTTCTTTTAACAACTTTTTTTCTTCGAGGTACAGGGTTAGTTTCGAATGTAACCCATTCGGTCCCTTTTTGCGTGCAATTTGGTTCTTCAGAATAATCTGTAGCCATGATATTTTGCGCCGAGAAAGATTAGTTTATATAGTTATCCTCGAAAACACTATAATTTTTTGTCAGGTGATGAGAGTAAGCCCCTTTCTGTTAACCGGAAACCGGTTGGCGACATTTAGCTTTGCTTCCTACCTACCGCTCCCGAGCAGGTCTATGCGGTTACTTGGAATTGCTCCAGCAGGGATGTTCGTTTCATCAAATTCTTCACCGATGTCACGTCCTAGACGATCATTCCATAAGGTGAGACTGTGTCGTTTCTGTTTCATTGCCAACCCTCTCGGGCCCCTTTCGGCTGCTTTGCTCATGGAGAGGGGACTTTCCTCAGCTCGAGGCCGTCGGTCGCCCTTCATCTCCTGACATTAGGGATTAATGTGAGTAGAATATATAATTCACGTCTGTGGTAAATCCTTATTTAGGCGTAATATTCACAAAATAATGTCCAATCAAGATTCTGATGATAAAAATGTGAATAATCAGAATTCAGATTATCAAAAATCTTATGATAAATGGAAGAAAAATGTTCTAGAGCCTTCACTCAAGAAAAATCCTGAAAGATTAAAGGAGTTTATGACAACGTCCAGTCAAAAAGTAGATAGATTGTACACGCCTCTGGATACTTCTAATATAAATTTTGAAGAGGACATATCTTATCCTGGTGAATTCCCATATACTAGAGGTATTCATTCAACAATGTACCGTGGAAGACTATGGACTATGCGTATGTTTGCAGGATTTGGTTCGGCTGAAGAGACTAATTCACGTTTTAAATATCTTTTGAATCAGGGGCAAACTGGACTTAGTACTGCTTTTGACTTACCTACACTTTATGGATATGATAGCGATTCACCACTAGCAGCAGGGGAGTTTGGAGAATGTGGTGTTGGTGTCAGTAGTTTGGAAGATATGTCTATCTTGTTCAAAGATATTCCTCTTGATAAAGTCACTACTTCAATGACAATTAATTCTCCAGCAGCTATGACTTGGGCAATGTACATTGCAAATGCCGAGAATCAAGGTATACCGAAATCGAATCTTGGAGGAACTATACAGAATGATATCTTAAAGGAATATATTGCACAGAAAGAATACATATTCCCTCCACTTCCATCAATGCGATTAGTTACAGACACGGTTGAGTATGGAACAAAACATATGCCTAAATGGAATACAATATCTATTTCAGGCTATCATATACGTGAAGCTGGATCAACCGCAGTCCAAGAATTAGCTTTTACATTAGCAGATGGTTATGCATATGCAGATTGGGCAATTGAAAGGGGTTTGAATATAGATGAATTTGCACCACGATTTAGTTTCTTTTTCAATGCTCATAATGATTTCTTTGAAGAAATAGCAAAGTATAGAGCTGCTAGGCGTATTTGGGCTCGAGATATGAGAGATAAATATGGAGCTAAAGATCCACGTAGTTGGACGTTAAGATTCCATACGCAAACGGCAGGTTGTAGTTTAACTGCACAGCAACCTGAAATAAATATAGTGAGAGTTGCAATTCAGGCTATGGCTGGTGTTCTAGGAGGTACTCAATCACTTCATACAGATTCTATGGATGAGGCATTGGCATTACCTTCCAAGAAAGCAGTTCAAATTGCTTTAAGAACACAACAAGTTATAGCTCATGAATCTGGAGCTGCGAATGTCATAGATCCTTTAGGAGGTAGTTATTATCTTGAATGGCTTACAGATGATATGGAGAGACAAGCTAGAGATTATTTTGATAGGATAGATTCTCTAGGTGGTGTAGTTCCTGCAATAGAGAAAGGATTCTTTCAGAAGGAAATTGCGGCATCTGCTTACAAATATCAGCAAGAGATAGATAATAAAGATAGAATAGTGGTTGGAGTTAATCAATATAATTCAGAGGAACAGGTTGAAATACCAATTCTAGAGAGGGATCCCGAAGGTTTCGAGAGGCAATGTGCACGATTAAAGAAGTTACGAAGTTCTAGAGATAAAAGCAGACATACTGCAGCTTTGAATGCCATTGAAAAGGCAGCGGAGGGCGAAGATAATTTGATGCCTCATTTTATTGAAGCAGCTAAAGCCAAAGCAACTTTGGGAGAGATGTGTGACGTTTTACGAGGTGTGTTTGGTGAATATAGAGAAGGTTCTGATTTTTAGTTATAAAATATGTATTACATAATCGGTTTAACTGGGCGAAATGCGGCAGGTAAGGGGACTATTGCCGATTTATTGATTAAGCGCAAGTTCATCTACCATTCACTTTCCGATACATTACGAGATGAATTAAATAAACGAAAAATGGAAGAAAGTAGAGATAACTTAATTCTTATTGGTAATAAGTTGAGAACTCAAGGAGGTCCTGGTATTTTGGCAGATTTAATGGTAAAAAAGCTATCCACACCTGATAATCATATTGTGGATTCTATTAGAAATCCATCTGAAGTTCATTCATTTAGAATGGATTACTCAGAGCATAAATTTATTTTGATTTCAATTGATGCAGATCCCAGAGTACGTTTTGAACGCTTAAAGAAAAGAGATCGTAAAGGAGATAGTAATAGTTGGGAACAATTTATTCATCAAGAAAAGTTAGAAGAAGCTAGTGAAGACCCTAACAAACAACAATTATTTGCTACAATTAAAGAGGCTGATTATAATATAGATAATAGTAGTAGTCTGACAGATTTAGAGAGGAAGTTGAGTTTGATTATTGATAATTTATAATGTTACTTCATATGTTGCCGTTAATATAAACATAAATACAATTGGGAGTAAGTGAAAAATCATTCCAAATGCTACATTTACTGCCATCCATCTTCCTGCATAATTATTTGGCATTTCCATAACTTTGTCTACAACTGTATTAGTAGTATCAACTACTTTTCCTGCAAAGTACCCTACAAATTTGGCAACTCTCTCATGTGGTAAGGCATCGCTTCCCTTCTCTTTTGAACTCTTTAACCAATCTCCCATTTGCAGCATCCTGTCTACCATAGGTCTGTATTTTGCTACATCTACGCTGATTATTTTCATTGCTAATTTTTTAGTGTCCCATACTCTTCTCCAATCAAAATAGGTATGTCCCACAAAAAATATACAGATTGCAATTATTTGCCAATCTGGAGTCATATCCCAACCAGGTGGTTTCAATTCTTTTCCAAACACTTTTACAATACCTTCATTGGGTTCAAATATGAGAAATCTCATTATGGCTATTGTTGCAGGTACTAATAATCCAACAAGAAATTTAGCAGCAATAGAGTATCCTTTTGGTATTTCTTTTAGTCTTTCAAATAACCATTTTAGATGATGTCCATGTATTTTTATTGCTTTTATAGCTGGTTCACCCAGAAAAATAAGTCTTTGTAATATAGGTATGAATATTAGAATATGAAAATACAATTCCCATGGCGTGTCCCAAGTAAAGTGCTCGGTGAACATTCTATTGTTTTTAGTCAGAGGAGGGTGTTAAAAAAAGGAACCAATAGGCTATTGTGGCAAAACATAGAGGTCGTCGTTCAAAGAAGCAAGAAAAGATTGCTCAGACACGTATCGATCAATTATTTAATTTAGCATTTGATTATTCTAATGAAGGTAATAGTGAAGAATCTAAAAAAGTTATTGAATTAGCACTATCAATTAGTAAAAGATATAATCAACGTTTAACTAAAAAGCAACGTCTACAGATATGTCGTAATTGTAATATATTTTTCAATGCAGATAATTCAAGAAATAGGTTATCGCCTAAAGGGTGGAAAATTATTACTTGTTTAGAGTGTGGTAATTTAACACGATTCTCAAAACCTAACTAGTTTGAATCTATAGTTTTTTGTTCAAGTTCTTTTCTGTAGTCTTCCAATTTACTTGCAATATTGTCATTAGCTATTGCAATTATTCTCAGTGCAAGTAATGCTGCGTTTTCACCTCTTCCAATCCCTACTCCTGCAACAGGTACACCTGGTGGCATTTGAACTACTGAGAGTAATGAATCTAAATTTGCAGGAGAACTACTAGAAGCACAAGGTACTCCAATTACTGGTTTTAAGGTATGAGCTGCTACAACACCAGGTAATGCTGCAGATAATCCTGCTAGGGCAATGAAAACATCAGCCTCAGCTTCTTTTACAATGTTTACAACGCGATCTGGAGTTCTGTGAGCTGATGCAACATAAGTTTCATATTCCATGTCAAATTTTTCTAATATTTTTTCAGCTTTTTGTGCAGTAGGCCTGTCTGTGGCAGATCCCATGATGATAACAACTTGCGCCATGTTTCGGGAAAAGACCGCGGTATAAGGAGTATTGCTCCTATGTCAATCTTTAAGAGAGGACGTTAGTGCCGCATTGCGCCCGGATAGTGTAGCTTGGAATCACGGAAGCTTGCGGAGCTCCAAACCCGGGTTCAAATCCCGGTCTGGGCGCCATATTCTTTTAATGGGTGGTTAGTACCGAGACAGTTGACCAACCTCACTAAATATCTGTTAGTTGCAATTTTTATAGTAACAATATTCTCTCCTTTTGCCCAACCAAATACTGAACCTACAAGTATATCTCTGGAAAATTCTAATCTTATTGATCCGAGATTAAGTTTAGTATTTGAAGATCCTTCTAGATCTGAAGAATTAGGTTTGTCCCCAGCTCCTCTTGGAAAAATAAGTTTGATAGCTCAGGTTGATAAATTGGCCCTGAGTCATAATGAATTTATTGAGAATTTAGGTGGTGAGATAACTTCAAGTTTTTCTAGATTTGATACTATTGGTTTTCTTTTACCTTTTGAAAAAGTCCCTGAAGTGGTATATCTTCCTGGATTGACTTGGCTTGAGGCAGATGTTTTATTTTATCCAACTTTAGACAATAGTATAGACACGATTGGTACGAATGTGATTTGGAATCAATTTGGATTTAAAGGTGAAGGGACTACTATTGCAATTTTAGATACTGGCGTAGATTTCGATCATGAATCGCTTGATGATTTAGATGATAATCCAAATACAGATGATCCAAAAATTGCTGTTGATTCTAATGGTATGCTCGGTTTCTATAATGCTAATACTGATCTGGAGTATCCGGATGAACAACCTCACGATTCAGGTAGTCATGGAACACACTGTGCAGGTATTGCTGCAGGAACTGGAGGTTCTAGTGGAACTTATTCAGGTGTTGCACCACAGGCAAATTTAGTTGGTGTAATAGCTTTAGATGGAGGTTCAGGAGATGAACAAGATTTATTGAGAGCAGTAGATTGGACTATACAGAATAAGGACCGTTTCTCTATAGATGTAATGTCACTTTCATTGGGAGGTGTTATTACGATTCCAGGTGCAACTAATACAGGTTCTTCTTCAATTTCACAAGCATTAGATACAGCAGTAGAAGCTGGAATCGTTACAGTAGTGGCTATAGGTAATGGTAATTTGGGTATTGCAGCCCACCCTTCTTCAATTTCATATCCTGGTGATAGCAAAAAAGCAATAACCGTGGGTTCTGTGAATGATGATCATAATAGAGAAATTTATTCTTCACGAGGCCCTACTGGTGATGGTAGATTGAAACCAGACGTTATGGCGCCAGGTGGTGCCATCATGTCAGCTTCCGCAGGCTCTGGTGATGGTTATGTCTCTTATTCTGGTACTTCAATGGCTACCCCACATGTGGCTGGTGTTGCGGCATTATTAATTCAGGCTAATCCTAATGTTGAACCCACACAGAATTCAGATTATGTTAAACAGATATTAAGGGAGACTAGTGACCATAGGGTTCCTTTAGATGTGGATTGTGGAGAACTTTTTACTCCAAATAATTGTTACGGTTGGGGTACTGTAGAACTAATTGGTGCCGTTTCACGAGCTCAGGATTTAGATTCTACTGTATTTGATGGCGTTTCAGGTATTCAATCCCAAACTAATGAAACATTTAAGGTTTCAATGGAGCATACTATGACTGAATATACTAACAGGGGAAAAGATGGAGGGACAATTCAGAATTATTTCAGCGGAAGCCCATTACCTGATGAAATAAGATATGTAATAAAATATTCTAGTTCATGGCCTAAACCTTCCCAATTTAGTATTGATCCCAATGAAGCTTCAGGTATTGAATCTGAAACGAATATTAAATCAGTTATAGAAGTAGATGATCAATGGATCATTGATTCTAGTTTCAATTATACGGGTCAATTGAGTTCAGGCTCTATTGCTGCAAATTTACCAGAATTTAGTTTGGATATCCAAGCTCCAAGTTTTGACGATGTTACTACGGTTAGTGTTAGTTACTTTTTAAATGATATGCAGGCTAAAAGTCAGAGTATTGTAGTCTCTTCATTTACAGACCTTCCTGATTTATTTTTTGAAGAGTTAATAGTTCCTAATTCACTGTCTTCAGGTCAGGAGGTAATTGTTACTGCTAGAATTGTTAATGGTGGTCTGGGACCTGCTAGATCATTTGAAGTTGATTTTTATAATGATGACGAAATATTCCAAACGGTGGAAATTTCAAACCAACTGCCTTCAAATGAGGCTACTAATATTCAAGCTAAATGGATTGCTGAGGAAGGAAATCATATTTTAAAGGCTATAATAAAGCAAATAAGTCCACAGGATGCTGATACTTCTAATCAAGAAATCCAAATTAATGTCCAAGTCGATAGTTTTATTGATTCACAATCACCTATGGTTTTCATAACTGAACCTTATCAGAATGAGGTTGTTTCAGATTTAGTAGTTGTTAAGGGAACTGCTAATGATGATAATAATATAGTGAATGTTGAGGTACGTGTTTCTCCTAATGACTGGGAAAATGCTAATGGTTTTGAAGAGTGGGTCTGGATGTGGAATACAACTCAAGATCTCAATGGCCGTTATACCTTAGAAGCTCGTTCTTTTGACGGTTTTAATTATTCACCAATCTTTTCAGTTGATGTAGAAGTAACAAATGATGGGGCTAATAGAAGACCTACAGCTTCAATAAAAGCTGATGTTAATGAACTATATATTGGTGATAAAATCGTATTTTCGGGCAATAGTTCATCAGATGATTCTGCAATTTCAAAATACCAATTTAATTTTGGAGACAGTAAAGAGACTGGATGGCTAACTGATTCTTGGGTTGAATATTATTATGAAGAAGCTGGAGAATATGAGGTAAAGTTACAGGTTGAAGATGATGAAGGAATCCAATCATCTTCTGCAGATTCTATAATGATAAAAGTTATTGAAAAAGCCCAAAATAGTAAGCCTATAGCTGTTATTAGTTCTCCTCTAATGGATAGTATTTACCAAAGTAATTCCAATATTCAATTTTCAGCACAAGGGTCCTTCGATTCAGATGGTGATGAACTTTTCTTTACTTGGTCAAGTAGTATTGATGGTCAATTTTATGAAACTTCTCTACTATTCTTTCAATTTCCTCTAAGTGAGGGAGTACATATCATCACACTCACAGTATCAGACCCCTATCTTTTATCTGATTCAGTTTCAACACAGATTACAGTTACTGTATCTGATGATTTTTTTGATGAACAGGACCCTATTTTGTCTTCTCTAGGCATCCTTCCAACTACCGTTATTTTAGTATTAGTTACTTTTTTTATTCGACGTAGAATTTAATTTCCGCTGAATTCAACTTTTGAAACTTCATTTTCCCAAAGAACTAGCTTTGTGAGAGGTTCTAATTTAGGTTTTAAATTATTCCAGATCCATTCAATTAGAATTTCACTTGTAGGATTTTCTAGGCCTTCAATTTCATTAAGATAGTTGTGGTCGATTTGTTTATAAATAGATGAGAATCTTTTTTCGATCTCATTAAAGTCTAAAACAAAGCCACTTTCTTTGTCCATCTCACCCTGAATATGAATTTCCAATTTAAAAGCTAAACCATACAAGTTACTACAAGGATGTTCCTCGGGAACTTTAGTTAGTCTACGAGCAGACTCAAAACGTACTATTTGGACAAGTTTATGCATCTAAAGTTCGATTACATCTCTTGGTTCAGGCATAATCCATCTTCTTTGCTTATACTTTTTTAGAATTTCAGTTTTATCTTTACGTAGATTTCGATTAACATGGATTAATGCCATTTTCTTTGGTCTAGCCATATCGTCTAATCTCTCTAATTGTTGCATTGAACAATGTGTTTTAGTTCCAATATTGATTGTTTCACCTCTTGGAGTTTGAACAGTTCCATCCATAGTATAAGCATCATGAACTAATAAATCAGCATTTGTGTAAAGTTTTGATGCGGTTGGTGTAAACATTCCATCACCTGAGTAACAGAATACTTTGGTTGGACTTCCAGCTTCAAGTCTCAATCCAAGATTTTGAACTGAATGCCTGGTGTTTACAACTCTTAAGTTCCAATCATCCCATCGGTGTGATCGTTGTAATTCTCTGAACCTTAGTGTAAATGTTAAGCTTGCAACCATTCCTGGATAAGCGAATTCCATTAATCTTTCAACACTTCTCTGTGATCCTACAGGTCCGAATAGATAGAATGGTCTGGTTCGTCCATCTTCTTCCATTCTTTTCATTAATGCAGGTAATCCGAAGACATGGTCTGCGTGGAAATGTGATATAAATATTCCATCAAGATAATCCGGTCTCTTGGATTGATGCCATACTGAAGGAGGTGCTGTAGCACCACAGTCTACTAACATTCTTCTTCCTGCAGCTTCTACTAAGATGCAAGTATGTGTATAATCATCATCGAAAGCTTCTCCGACTCCTAAAAAAGTAACTTTCATGCTACCTCTCCGTTAACGAATTTCGTTGATATGTTTAATTTTGGCTTATATCTCAAATTATGTTTCATATTCATTATTTTCTCACCTTTACAAAAACTGCAGAACTGGAATCTGCATGACTTGTATTTTTTTCCAAACAGCCCAATTATATAAAATTAATTCATAACCTTTATCAAACAGTAGTGTAAATTCATCTATTTCTTCTTCTAAATCCTTCTAAATATTTGTAAACCGATCCATGTTCAGAGCCTGCTAGAACCATTGAAACTGCCACTTTGGAAGCTTCTAAACCTTCTAAATCAGAAATAACTGAGACTGTATGTCCCTGTATTGCTAAATCACATCCCGTCATTTCCTCTATAATTCGCCTGGTTTTACCTTCACGTCCAATAAGTCGCCCTCTAATAATTCCTAATCTTTTCTTTGACCGGCCAACATAATCTCTGATGTCTACGACTTCTAAATAATAATCCATTTCTAGTAATTTGTATGCCTTTTCAGGATTAAATCCTCTTCCAATAGCTCTTATAGCACTAATTAATTGCAGTCCTTTGAGAGGGTCTTTCATATTTTGCTCAACAATTTCTATGATACCCTCTTCAGATTCGATTACGAATTTACATTTACTTAATTGTTCGAGTTTTCTCTTTGTTTTGCCCTTAGGACCTATAACTGCACCTACTCTAGCCAATGGTACCTTCAAATAATTCATAATTCGAGTATCTCCTTTTTTAAATTGGGGATCTGTTTTTTCCAATATCGGTACATGTTTTTCATATCTCTCTCGTGTAATTCTTTGTACAAGGGGTGTCCTTCAGGTACAGCTTGCCCTACATCTATGATATAAGGTTTTTCTCTTACATTTAATATGTTGTATTCGCTAAGATCACCGTGGCTCAATTTATTTGTACGATATGACTTAATAGAATTTAGTAATTCATTTAGAAATTTCTTTGGTTCTTTAGGTATTAATTCCCTGATTGTGGGATATGGTCTGTATCTCCATCCCATATATTGCATTACAACAATATTTTTATGAACATGGAATGGTTTTGGTACTTTAGTTCCACAAGCATGCATTGAATGTAAATTTTTATATTCTTTTTGTGCCCAAGTAAATACTCTCTCCCGATGGCTATTGCCACTATTCTTAAATCTTGGATCACCTTCAATATATTTTTCAAGTTTTCTGAAAGTGGCAGTATTTTGTCTATAAATTTTGACAGCTCGGTTTCTGCCATCAAAGGTTTTGGCTCTGAATACGTTAGCTTCTTTGCCTGTAGCAATAATATTCTCTAATGTTGCAATTATTCCTCTACTAAACATCTGTTGAATATTTTTTAATGTATTTTCATCAAATACATCATCCATTGTTTTCCTTCCATCTCTATCTTTAGATTGAATAGTCCGTCCAATATTCCAATCTAAGCTTTCAATATTAGTTCGCATTATCAGTAAATATCTAGTATTTCCGGTATTTTACCTAATCTCTTCAAATTAGATGTTTGAGTAGGGGTATACCTAAATCTTACATCTGCTTTACTGTCTTGAAATGACCAAGGAACTACAATTAATAAGTCATTTTCTCTTACCCACATTCGTCTTCGTAGCTTTCCAGGAATGCGCCCCATTCGTCTTTCCCCATCTTCGCAAATTAGTTGCAATCTCGAACCTCCTTGGAACATTTCAGCTACTGCAAATATTTCACCTTTGGGTCTGTATGGTAATTTTACTCTAAGATTTGCTTCATCAGGTTGATAATGGCCTTTTTTCCCTTTTTTTCCCTTTTTTTTGTTCTTTTTAGGGACTTTAGTTTTCTTCTTTGTATCTTCCTTCTTTTCTTCTACTTTTTTAGTATTATCTTCTTTAGATACATTTTCTTCAGAATCTACTTTTTTAGTATTATCTTCTTTAGATATTTTTTCTTCAGAATCTACTTTTTTATCTTCTTTTTCTGACGATGCCACATTGGTGTTCTGTACACTTCCCATATAAGATTGCCGCCCGAGCTCTTATGGCACCCTTCCCAATTAAGTTATAATGAGCCTGCGTAGAACTCCACTTTCTAAACAACATATAGAACTTGGAGCTAAGATGGTTGATTTTGCAGGGTGGGAAATGCCAATACAATATAGTAGTATAATCACAGAACATAATGCTGTTAGAAAGGCGGCAGGTATTTTTGATGTTTCTCATATGGGTCAAATATTTGTCAGAGGTCCGGATGCTGTAAAATTTCTTTCATATATTACAACTTGGAATATGGAGCGTCAAAAAGATGGAGACTGTCGTTATTGCCATATATTAAATGAGAATGGCCATATAATTGACGATACTATACTTTACACAATTAATGCTAATGAATATTTGTTAGTTCCGAATGCTTCTAAAATAAGTGAAATAAGAGATTGGCTTTTGAATAATTCGAATGATTTTGATGTGATTATTGAAGATTTATCTGATACTTATTTTTGTTTGGCACTTCAAGGACCTGAAGCACCTAGACTTTTGGGACAGCATCTTAACACTTCAGTAAATTCTTTTCAATTAAAAACATTTAATGAGGTAATAGTAAGCGGCACAGGTTATACTGGTGAATTGGGTTGTGAGATTATAGGTCCTTTAGATCAAATTGAATTTCATTGGGAAGCCTTAGTAGATATGGGTGCAATACCTATAGGTTTAGGTGCCCGCGATACTTTACGTTTAGAAAAAGGATATCTTTTATCAGGTCAAGATTTTAAGGGAATGGAGACTACATTAGAAACAAATTATGCTTGGGTAATTGATTGGGATCACGAGTTTATTGGACGTGAAGCTCTCATATCTCAAAAACAAACTAAATACCCAAAGTTATCGGGTATATTACTAGAAGATAGAGGTGTTTTGAGACCGGGCTGTTCAGTGTATTATAATAATAATAAAATATCTGAACTTACAAGTGGTTCTTTATCTCCTACACTTCGAAAGGGAATTGGATTGTCATATATTGATTTGGCTATTGGTTCAAAGATAACTATAGTAGTCCGCGGTAAGCACTTAAATGGACGTGTAGTGAGAACGCCATTCCTATGAGTGAAGTCCCAGATAATCTGTCGTATACTAAGGATCATGAGTGGATGCTTATTGACGACGATGGTAGAGTAAGAGTAGGCATTACAGATTATGCACAAGATGCATTGTCTGACGTCGTATTCATGGAATTGCCAGAAATTGGCTCAAAATTTTCAGAAGGTGATGTTATGGCAGTAGCTGAATCAGTTAAAGCTGCAAGTGATATTTATGCACCAGTTTCAGGTGAAATAGTTGAAGTCAATGATAAGCTTGAAGAGTCTCCTGAGTTGATTAATGAGTCACCCTATGAGTTTGGTTGGATGGTAGTTATGATTTCAGATAATACATTGAAAAATACGTTAGATTCTGAATCGTATCGGAAATTAATTGATTAAGCATCTCAAAGTAGTTGAAACTCAAGCCCAAAAAACTAAAATATATTTAGAGGATTGTAATGCTCTAAATGATAGTTTTTTACCTATTAAAGAGGATGGCTTTGTTCTTTGGCCATTAAATTTTGAAGTAGAAGGTGAAATTATTGAGCGTGAAGGTTTATCTTCTAATCGAACTTCTCGAGATTATCGATTAAAGCTCCCATCAAATTTAAGAGATATCGCACCAAGGGCTTTTGACATATGTGGAAGTATGGCAATAATAAAATTAAATGCCGATATTATGGAATACACTGATATAATCTCTAAGTCTTTACTAGAATCGAATCCAAATATTGATAGAGTAGCTTTGGATAGGGGTGTTAAAGGCGAATTCCGTATAAGGGAATTGCTTATGATTCAAGGTGAATCAAATTTCATTGTAACTCATAAGGAGAATGGTTTGAAAATAAAATTGGATGTTTCTAAAGTTTATTTTTCACCTAGATTAGCTATGGAACGGAAACGTATTGTTGATGTTGCAGTTGAAGGTGAAGATGTTTTAGATGCATTTGCAGGAGCTAGTCCTTTCTCTGTGGGTTTAGCTAGAAAGGGTTGTAAGCTTACATCAGTAGATTCTAATCCTGAGGCGGAAAAATGGTCACATGAAAATTTCGCTTTGAACGGTATTAAACAATCCGAGTATAGATTTATTAATTCTAAGATAGAGGATATAATTCCAGATTTAGGTATTTATGATCGAATAATAATGAATAATCCGACAAACCCTATTCCTTACTTAGAAAGGTTAAGTTCTTTATTAAAGTCAAATGGTTTTATTCATCTCTATAAAATAGTTGAAAAAGATGAAGAATTTAAGGTTGAAAATCATCTAAGTTCTGATTTCAAATGTGTATCTCAAAGAGTAGTTCATCCTTACTCGCCACAAAGCTCAATGATGGCTTTTGATATAACTAGAGCGGTTTCTAATGTCCGAAATACAAACCAGTAAGTTTTTATATAAGTTTACTAAAAAGTGGGATTTCTTTTATTAAGACCACGCGGATGACAGTAGACTGTTTCTACTCCGGTAGAGATAGTGTTAGGACAAAACGCGAAGGTGTGTAAAAATGAACATAAACGTAGCAGAGTCATCCTCCCTCTACGGGAAAATGACTGCAATTCTTGTCGTAGTATTGTTAGCATTCAGTGGCTTCACAATGGGTGCTTCAGCAATATCAGACGATGAGCAAGATAGCGAAATCACCAATGGGGTAACTCTTGGTGAAGCAATAGAATCGGAATCACAAGGTGTAGTTGAGGCAATCTCAGAACTAAACACGGTTTCTCCAGGGCAAGACTCAGTATTTGTTATGCCTTTGGAAGATGGTAAATTTTCTCCGGCTAAACAGACTGCAGGCGATGCAAAAGTATTGATTGTAGATGATGATGGCGAAAATTGGATGTCAGGCCCTTGGCTTGAAGCCTCTCACATTGCTACAGCTTTGAATGATGGTGGATATTCATACGATGTCTTCCGTGCAGGAAGATGGGGTGGAGTTGCTAAGGAATTACCTAGTGGCGATGCTGGATTATCCTTAGTGGATGATTATGAAGTGATTATTTGGTATGGCGGATGGAATACTCAAATAATGTCTAGTTCAGAAACCAGTGTTTTGTCTGATTATCTTGATGGTGAGAATGGTGGTGCAGATAGTTTTTCTACAACAAATAGAAATATATTTGTCTCTACACAAATGAGTGACTGGTTTGATGCTAATAATGGAAATTTCCAAAATACTTATATGCATTCAGACACTTATTATTCCTCTTATATTGTTGTAGATGGAACTTCAAACCCAATGAAGGGTGTTGATGGTTCTATTTTTGAAGAAAAAGAATATGCAACCGATACAGCAGGTACTCATTATCTTGACAGACCTTGTGGTAACAAGCCATATGATAATACTGCAACCGGAGCTTTCTGGATGGATGCACGTAAGAATGCAGCAGATGGGCATGAGTATCATGCAGTTCAATTCCCTGTAGATGGATATGTTGGTATACAAACACACAAAGCTTTCATGTTTGCAGATGAAATAGGTGTCTTTAACAAAAGATCAGATAGAGCTGACTTGTTTGCAACCGTTCTTTCATGGATGGGTGTAACAAAAGAACAAACTCAGAATGTAGACATAGGTATTGGTGGAGTGGATATTCCTAACCACGTACAATACTGGCGTTCAGTTGAGGCTATGGTTGAAGTAGAGATTAAAATTACAGTAACAAATTACGGTATGCTTCCTCAGAGTAGCACAGCAGTTGCATTAAAAATAAAGAATCAATTTGGTCAAGTTTTGTTTGACAGTACATTTGACACTAGGGCTTTTACTAATGAAAACCACCCTATGCATGTCGCAGATTCAATTCAAAATGGTGACAGTATTGTGTTTACTTTCAATAAAACTAACGATAAGCTTCAACGTGAATATGATGGTCTAGATATTGCTGATGCAAGATCTGTAATGTTCACTAGTGCCGGTATGGATAGTCTTGCAGCAATAGTTAAGCATACTGGAGATCAAGGTGTGGCTAATAATTACGTACAAGCTGATGTTGGTATAGGTAAGTGGATTGAAAATGGTGAAGCTCCTGAGGATGAAATTGGTGATTCTATTACTATTAGTGATACTGATGAAAATGGAGCTAATAGTTTAGATCATATTAACATGCACCGTGCTAGCAGTTATGATTGGGATGCAGATGGTTGTGGTTGGTATGAAGGAGCTGCTGATGATTGTGTAGCAAATGGTGGAACATTAAACAAAACTAAAGGTGGTGTTTATCACGAAGGTAAATCAGCTTTAGCAATGTTTGCAGATAATGGATGGTACAAAACTAATGCAAATCCAGCAAATTGTGATGCAGGTTCAGGAATGAAAAATGATGCAGACTGTCCAAAATTCACAATGGAACCTAATCAAGATGACGTTTTCACATCACCTATGTTGGATTTGAGTGCTATGGAAGAAGTTGTAGTTGGTATGTTGTTTACAGGTTGTATGGAATCTGGAGATAATTTCCGTATGCAAATAAAGAAAGCTGATCAAACCCAATGGACCAATTTAATCTCTTATTCTGGATTTTGTCCAGGTGAAGGAGCATGGTATCTATGGGGTGGAAGTAATGCAAGGTATCAGGGATATGCTCTAGGAGCTGATTGGTATGGTGACTCAGAAGATGAAGGAACTCAATGGAGAGTAATGGCAGATGCAGACAGTGATCAGGTTACAGAAGGTAGCCGACCTTATGCAGGCTGGTTCATAGATGAGATTGTTTTCCGTGGAACTGAAAAAATTACTCGTGATGTTGCTATAAGTGAGATTTCAGTCCGTGAAGGTGCTAATATGATTGAAAAGCATGCAGAAAACAGTTTGCAGAGAGAAATTAATGCAACCCTTATGAATGTTGGCGAATCAGGTTGGAAGGACCTTAATGTTCAGTATTCTGTGAAAAACTTACAAGGTCAGGATGTATCTTATGCACTTGACTGTGGAGAGAATTGTATTCTGGGTCTTGGGGCTATCGATGGAAATACAGTTTATGGAGATGTAAGACAAGGTGGAGGTCATGAACATGAAACTGATTTATTCGTATTATTTCAAACACCAGAAGCGAATACATATACAGTTAAGGTTACTGCAATAGTTCCACCTTCTAAAGATTTTTTCCCTTGGAATAATACTTTAACTTTTACATTCAGAGTGTTTGATACTTTCTTCAAGGATGATGTAGATACTCCTGAGGATCGTACTTGCGAACAATGTTATTCTTGGAATAAGCCAAATAGGCTACAAGGAACTCAAAATGTGTGGAAGGAACGAAATATAGGTAACGATGCCTATTCCTCACAATATGTTTGGCAATATGCTAAATCTGAGGGATATAATAAAGATAATCCAAGTACTGCTGGAGGTGGTGATGATAGTTTGATTACTCAAGATATGTATGACCGAGATGGTGCAAGCACTGCTTTTGATTATGATCTTAATGTTGATTTGCGTGCAGCTTTCAAACCAATTTTATCTTTTGCAATTAAATGGGATCTTGCAGCAGGAGATAGACTTGAAGTTAGAGCTGCTACCGATTTTGATAGTACACAAGCTATAACTTCTGGAACTTGGACAGTCTTGAAAACATACGAATATGATTGTGGTTGTTCTTGGACTGGAAGTGATCAATGGGTTGTTGAAGAATTAGACCTTGAAGCCTTTGAAGGTTACCAGACTTGGATTGATTTCCGAGTTGTAACTGCAAGTGGCGGAGGTAAAGGTGTAATGCTTGACGATATTCTGGTAATTGGTAATGAATACCGAAATAACTTTGATATTACAAGTGTGGTAACTGACAGATATGCAGCTTCAGGTGAAGAACATGACTTGTCTGTTACAGTTAAGGGAATTGGTTTACTCTCACAAAGGGGTGTAAATGTTTATGCACAGATTTTAGATTCTAATGGTGCCAAGGTGTGGCCTGAATCTCATCAGTATAACTTCTTTGAAGTTCCATCTAATTACGATCCAGATGGTAATGGAATCTTTGGATTAGAAAAAGGTCAGGAATTTACAGTAGATCCTTCAACAG